>NZ_JBAHZB010000023.1:0-46076 GCF_036697315.1 Alteromonas sp. 14N.309.X.WAT.G.H12 | reverse complement strand
GGCTTGTGGTGCTGCTTTCACTGTCTGCTGTCGCGCAACTGGTTCGGGTACATAAGGTGCGCATAGTGGCGATATCACGACTATTTACAACACCGTCACTGTTCAAATCGAAAGACATATCAATGGATTCCCCGGCAAACAATGCCAGTAAGAAAGCACGAATATCGTCGTTATCGATATCACCGTCATCATCCCAGTCACCGGCTAGGGCGGTATCTTCCACATCCAACATGAAGGTAGCAATCACAGGATCATGATCCGATGCCCGGTATGGCAGTTCGTTGAGGAAAGATTCATCCTTATACTCTTCGTTGTAATCGAAGATTTCAGGTTCATCACTGTTAATATGCCATTCGGTCACATCCACTAACCAATCGAAGGCGGTATCGTTAACGAACTGATAATCCAAGGTGCCCGCCAGTCCATCGTAGCTGTAGCTGTAAGCCTCAGAACCCAGAACATAGGCCGCAGCGTTGATAAAGCCTTCGCCAGTGATGACCTGTACGGGATCTTCCTGTGCATAGGCATTGTAATCACCCAACAGAATGATGGCAGTATCTTCAAAGGTTTCTTGTAACCAAGCTACAAGCCCCGTTGCGGCGCGAGTACGCGTCAGGTTACAGTTACCTTGTTCAGCACTATCATCACCGTCACCACAGCTGCTTCCTTTAGATTTTAAGTGATTCACATCCACTGCGAAGGATTTACCCGATTCGATATGGGTAAAGCGCTGCGCCAAAGACGGACGATTACCATAATCATCAAACAAAACGCCATCGTCATCGACGATGCTGTTGTCCGAGGTTAGGATTTCTGGCGCGCCTTCAGGCGTGACACTGGCTAACCGATAGATAATACCAGAGGCAATAGCGTCAGTACCCAGTTGCTCCACACCTACATCAATATAGGCATAGGTCTCTGCGCCCAGTTCCGAGTTCAGTGCATCAACCAGTTGCGCGATGGCACTGTTACTGTCATAACCATCGTTTTCCAGTTCCAGTAAGCCCACCACATCGGCATCGATTGCCACCAAGGCAGCTACGATTTTAGCCAGTTGACGCTGGTACTCGTCATAGGTAGTCGCACCACGTTCTGTGGGGAAATCACCGCCTGTTCCATCACCATTAAACAGGTTTAATACATTAAAGCTGGCAATTTTCAGGTTACCATCAGCTAACTCAGGTGCCTCAGTACGAGGGTTATCAGCAACTAAGGTCGGCGTTGAAACCGGACGTATACGATACGCCGAGTAACCATAGTCCATCACCCCGGTCACTGAGGTAATAAGATCACCAGAACGGAGCGTATTGTACGGTGAGAACCCTTCTGATGGCAGCATCCATGATGAGGCATAACCGTCGGCATTGTCATCAATAATAAGCAGGTCTAACCCATTACTTTCGGCCAGTGCCTCGCCTTCGGTAGAACCAGGCGCATAAATTTGGGTTGGTGTATACAAACGCTCTGTGGACACCCAAATTTCACCGAAATCACTGTAGGCATAATTATTACTGATAATCCAGTTTTGATCGCTGGTGACCAGCATACCTTCGTATTTTTCAAAGTCATCGGTATCACTCATCGGCAACGTAATGGCGACCGGCGATACGCTACCCGAGCCACACACAAGGGCTTCAGAGGTGGCCGAAACCGTAGTGCGACCATATTCTTCACTAATCGTACCGGCCAGGCGAACCAGATCTCCTTCTGAGACGGTATCAAGTAGATCAGTGCTTGCTACAAATACACCTTCGGACGTAAGAGGATCGCCATCTTCATCGGCACTTTCTTCCTGTACCCAGAACCCGTTAAGATCCGGCGTGACATGAGTCACAATCCCTTCGATGGCCACGTCCAACCCACTAATGGGTGAGGATGTGCCCGAACCTTGTACAGCACTGATTAAGGTGGCGTTATCGCCACACATACCCAGTTCGACGGTTTCGGTTTCGTCACGTAGGTAGCTACCTAAATAGTCAAAGGTATCGATGGCATAACTATCCCATTCAAGACTGGGATCGAAGCTATCATAAGCGTCTTCATCACCGGCGATCACCGTTGCTTTACGTACTAGGGTCGCATTTTGCGTGCTCACATCGTCCGTGGCCCAAGCAGAACCTGGGTCAAGACCGATTTGACCAATGCTATCGACCACAGTGCCAGCATTTCTCAGCACCACGGCGTCATCGCCGTTAAATGCCAGGCTACCTGAAACCAGATCCGCTTCCACTTGCACCGCACTTTCTGCACTGCTATTGGCAAGTACGAATACTTCACCGGCTGCTAGGGTGCCAGATAGGGCAATGGTTTGTCCGGCGGTCAGACTGCCGTTAAAAAATATTTGCACATCGTAGTCAGTCAGATCGACTTCGGAGATCCCCAAATTGGCAATTTCCAGTGCTTTGTTGTTACCCGAACCCTCAATATATTCAGAGATGAACAATTCTGTGGCCGGTGGCACATAGGTCGCCAACGGGAACGGTGTCGTTGCCGTGGTATTGTCCGATTGACCATCAAAAGCATTGGCACCGGCAACATTCCACTGACTACTATCAAAAGAGGCTGATGGACCTCCTGCAATGCGGTAAGACCAACTATCCAGGTATTCCCAAGATTCGCCCGTACCGTCAGTGTTGATATCACCGTATAAATCAACCACTTCGTCATCACAATAGACTTCAATGGCATCATCACCATTAATAGACATGCTGGTGCTTACGTAATCCGGCGCAAAGCCAAAGAAAGACGTAAAACCGTCGGTGTCGCTGGCAACGTACAGAAAATCACCGGCTGATGCCGACACCGCGGGAAAGGAAAATTCTTCGCCATCGGAACCGCCGCCGTTATTGGCACTACCAACACCACAAACGCTCAAATCGTCGATATCGCGGATGACATATAATTCAATGCCTTTTGGCACGCCACCTGATAACGGGCCATCAAATACACCCGTAAGCATGACCGCTGGAGAAGTGGATGTTTCCGGTACAGGATCAACCTCTTCCTCCTCGTCTTCCCCGGTATCTGCACAGGTATCTTGAGAATAGAACAAGCTTACCCATTCAGGATGGTCAACAAAGGGGTTACGGTTGCCTTGGTATTCGTAAATGGTGCTTTGGCGTCGAATTTCCGTATCATCTACCGGATCGGCTTCGTTCCATGACAGCAAGGTACACAACATACCTAATTCAGGCTCACCGGATGAGGTAATTTCATTCACCAGCATAAGGTCCGGTGTACTATCACTGCCGGTACCTTCATAGCGCATATCCATATACATCATCATACGGGCGATGTCGCCTTTCACCGCATCACGGGGTTCAAAGGAGTCGCTATCTACACGATTTTCCGGCGCTTCCGCCAGTTCACTATCACTGTCATCGAAGTCGAGATTGCCGCGACTGCTGTTGACGGTAATATCCGCGGGTCGCAGATGTTGGATATCCGTATAGGCTTCATAGCCGCTACTGCTAAATCCATGACTTTTAGGCCAGGTATGCTCCCGGTTCCAATAATCAGGTTCACTGGAAAAGCTTCCAGAACCATTATTGGCTTTAGGAATAGACTTGCCGGAATAAATCAGCACGATATTGCTGTCGTCGGCAGGATCTTCATCGGTTTCGGTTAACGCTGTCCATACTTCGGTATAGGTCAGCACCCGTTGACCGGAAATGGTATCACTCAACACCTGGCGAATTGCCGCTGCACTGGCTCCCGCATCAATTTCTGCCTGTACCGCTGCATAGTAACTGGTGGGATCAAAGGTACTGGCATCGGCGATCTTGTCTAACTCAGGGCAGTTTGTACACACCCCATCTAAGACTTCGTCATCACCGCCGTCATCACCACCACCGTCGTCACCGCTGTCGTCGAGGCTATGACTTCCAAGCCCGGTAAAATCATCTTGAGGTAATCCGGACCACTCACTGGTGGTATAGGCGTCGTAAATGTTGGTATCGCCAACGGTAACGCTGGACAATCGTACCAAGGTATCGTTAGCGGTGGTCACGCTGCCACTGCCCCAGGACGAACCGGGATCAACACCAACCTGACCAATACTGTCAAGTACAACACCCGTATCGTCTGTAAGTACGATGGCATCATCGCCGTTAAAGAAACTCTGAGACGAGGTGATATCCGCCAATGCCAGCAATGCTGTACTGGCGCCATCATCAGCAATCACTAACGTCTCTTTCGCTGCAAGGCTACCAGACAAGCTGATATTGGCTGCGGCGGCAGTATTGCCATTAAAGTAAAAAGATAAGGTATAACTGTCCAGTGTAACCGGCAGTTCCGAGGGATTATAAATCTCGATTGCTTTGTTGTTGCTGCTTCCTTCAACGTACTGACTGATAAGTAATTCGCTGCTCATCACAGACGCAGACATACCAAGTGCGAGTGGAAACAGGATAAGTGCTTTCATTATTATGCTCCTGCTTATTATTAGTAACTGTCCCAAAGTGCAGTTAAAGAGTATAGAGAATTTACGACAAAGAAATGACAACTTTTTGACCAATCTTGACATTTTTTTGACCAAATGGTCTGTGCAGCAGATATAGCAAGGGATGCAAAAACCAGCAGAAACGTAAAAACACGTAATAAAACGTGAAAATGCGCCTAAAAGCGCAATTCAAGCGAAACAATAGCCAATCAGGACGGGGGAGGAAGATGAAGGAAATGTAAAAATAGCGTTTACACTAGGTATAAACGCCATTCACAAAGAAAAGGGGGAATCTATAGATTTTTTACGGTAACGCTGGCCATTTCATCCCGAAACCAGTCTTTTAACATGGCTTTTTCATAGGCCAGATTGTCGCTTTGGGCAATGGTTCGTGCATTTTCTAAAAAGCCCATATCTTTAAGATCTACGTCGGCACTTTTTATCTCGTTTCCCCCACTGTCTTTCAACGAATAGGAAAACGAAATTCTTGGAATATCTACCCGTTTGATAATGCGCACATCCGTTCCCATACCATTTCCAAAAACAAAACTGCTCGGCCATACCTCACCGGCCAAATCAAGATCCGTCACAGTAATGGACAATGTTTGATCCTCAGGCAGTTGTTCGGCCAGTTTCGAAAAGTAGGCCGACAACGTCTTAAAAGTGCGTTCTTTAAAGCGCACACGGCTTTCATTGGCAGCTCGCACATCAGTATAAGTATCGGGGGCTTCCCACGTCACTTCCACCTCTGCGCTATAGGCATTGGCTGATACAGCGAGGGTAGTGAACAGTAAACTCAACACGCTGCTTTTGACTATTTTAACCATGCTAAACGTCTCCTCACGAATTCATCATCATCGCCGGTGCTGTGCCTTTGTCGCCATTGCACATCAATACCGGATCACCTATTAGCATTAGAGCTGGCCTAAAACGGGCAGTTCCCGCTATTTAACCGAATTAAACTCTAACTTGACGTGGATGAACCGAAGCTGAATCAACAAAAGAGTAACTAGCGTCTCGCCGCCAGCAGATGGGTACTGTCGATGGTCTGGCAGAATTGGGCGAGCTCTGCACCATGAATAAACGGGTTAATATTGTCATTTAAGCAAAACGTCTGGTGAAAAGAGACAATCTGCGCACGGCTTTTGATAATATCGTTAATATAGTCTTGCTGATACGGTCTGAGCTTTTCCCGTTGGGCAGCGGTAAGCTGCTCTATTTCCGAGAGTTCCTTTCTTTCCTGCCAGCTTGCAATACTTTCATACCATTGGGACACTTCTTCGTGCACATCTTCTAAAAGATATTGCACAAACGGAAGTCGTAATACCGTAATAAGAGCTGCAATTTCGAAAAATACCACTATACTGCGCCACATAATTTCTGCTTCCTCTACGTCATTTATGCGCCATATTATTGTATTATGGGCTAGGCGGAATCTTAATAGCAGACTAATGTAGACAGATAAAACCCAAAAAAATAGTTTATTTTTCATACTTATTTATTAAGTTTTATAAGCCAGAGTAGTATTTAGCTTCTTTGTTGATTGATCTATATTAATACGACTATCGCATCGATTGTTATACTGCCCGCTAAAATTGTCCCTGTGTCAGTAAAGGTTTTTCATGAGCGAACACATTCAGGTTAAAGACGTTACGCCGGTAAAAGTACACCCCAGTGCCGGTGGCGGAAGAAAACGTCAGTCTTCCCGTAGCCAAATTTATGTGCGAGCCGTAAAAGGGCCTATTGAGAATTTCCGACGCTTTTTTGGTTTTATCTTTCTGGCCATTTTTGCGGTCTTTCCATGGATCCAATACGACGGGCATCAAGCTATCTTACTGGATATCATGGAACAAAGGTTCACCATTTTCGGCTTGACCCTCTGGCCTCAGGATCTCACCCTTTTAGCTTATATTTTCATTGTGGGCGCCTTTGCCTTATTTTTCATTACCACCTTTGCTGGTCGTGTGTGGTGCGGTTTTATGTGCCCACAAACCACTTGGGTGTACATGTATATCTGGTGTGAGGAAAAAATTGAAGGCCCAAGAAATAAGCGTATTAAGCTTGATGAGCGTCCCATGGATGCCGACAAGTTCATTCGTAAAACCCTTAAACATCTGGCCTGGCTAGCCATCGCGCTGCTAACTTCATTAACCTTTGTTGGCTATTTCACGCCCATCGGCCCGCTATTTGTTGATTTTTTCACCTTTAATGCCGGTTTCTGGGCCGTATTCTCTATTCTGTTTTTTACCTTCTGCACCTACGGTAATGCTGGCTGGATGCGGGAGATCATGTGTACCCACATGTGTCCTTATGCCCGTTTCCAATCTGCCATGTTCGACAAAGACACTTTTACTGTCTCTTACGATTTCAATCGTGGGGAAAAACGCGGTCCACGCTCTAGAAAACTTAGTCATGAGGCGTTAGCGGAAAAAGGCCTTGGCGACTGTATCGATTGTCAACTGTGTGTGCAGGTCTGCCCCACCGGCATCGATATTCGGAACGGCTTGCAATACGAGTGCATTAATTGCGGCGCATGTGTGGATGCCTGCAATGGGGTGATGGAAAAAATGAATTATCCGAAAAACCTCATTCTTTTCACCTCAGAAGAACGTTTGTCTGGGGGCACCACCCACATCGTTCGGCCGAAGTTGGTGGGTTATTTTATTGTCTTGCTGTTAATGACGGGCTTTTTGGTGGCCGATATCGTCACCCGCGTTCCTCTGGCTGTGGATTTGATCCGTGACCGAAATTCGCTGTACCGGGAAAATGGGCGCGGTAATGTGGAAAATGTGTACACCATTAAGATCCTGAACAAGTCTCAGGAGCCCCATACCTACGCCATCGATATAGAAGGCTTGGATAGTTACAACATTATGGGTGAAACAGAAGTGACTGTGGGTGGCGGAGAAGTCTTCAGTATGCCACTATCTGTAGAAACCTCACCCAAAAACCTGAGCCAAGCGGTCACCGAAATTTCATTCCGGGTAAGTACCACTGATGCTGAGGGTAATGTTGTGGAAGTCAATGAACCAACTAAATACCTCTACCGAGATTAACCAAGCAACGGATTTTGCGTTTTCCGGACTCAGTCCGGATACCGTATTGGATGCCTTGGAAAGCTGCCGGATTTATCCTGAATCCGGTTTGCTGGCACTCAACAGTTACGAAAATCGCGTCTATCAGTTTAAAGCAGAAGACGGACAACGGCTGGTGGTTAAGTTCTATCGTCCTCACCGATGGACCACTGAGCAAATTTTAGAAGAACACGAATTTGCCCGTGAATTGGCAGACGCCGATATTCCCATGGTTGCGCCATTAACCCTGGAAGGCAACACGCTGCATCATGCCTGCGGCTTCCGCTTTGCTGTGTTTCCATCAGTGGGCGGCCGTCAATTTGAAGTGGATAACCTCGACCAACTAGAGTGGATGGGACGCTTTATTGGTCGTATTCACCGCGTCGCCCAAAGCAAACCCTTTTCCAGCCGCCCTCAGCTCGATCCAACAAGCTTTTTGGAAAAGCCCCGGGAAATTTTAACAAACAGCACTCTGTTGCCCTCTCACCTGCAAACGGCTTTTTTTGCAATATTGGATCCCCTCATTGCCGAAACCCAAACCCGTTACCAGGCTACCGAATTAATCCGACTTCATGGTGATTGTCACCCCGGCAATATTTTGTGGCGAGACGGCCCCATGTTTGTGGATCTCGACGATTGTAGAATGGGCCCGGCAATGCAGGATCTCTGGATGATGTTGTGCGGCGATCGTCAGCAACAGTTAATACAATTAGATGTGCTGATTGAGGCCTATGAAGAATTTCACCATTTTGATAGCCGTCAATTTAGTCTAATAGAGCCGTTGCGTGCCATGCGGATGGTGCACTATATGGCCTGGCTTTCTCAGCGCTGGCAAGATCCCGCCTTTCCCCGGGCCTTTCCCTGGTTTGCCGAAGACAAATACTGGGAAGGACAGATCCTTGCTCTCAAAGAACAAATGGCGGCACTTCATGAAGCGCCGCTAAAATTAGGTCTTTAACCTAAAAAATGAGTAAAAACAGTAGCGCGATTATCCTGTGTTGGTGGCGACTTATCGCGTTCACTAGTGCTTATTGTCCCTCTGTGTTACTCTTTTTTTCGCTCTTAAATCGTATGACGGAAGTTCGAACAATGAAAAAAATTGGATTATTTCTATTAGCGGCGTTGCTCATCCCTTTGCAGGCCTGTGCCGATGACGCTAAATGGAAAGAAGGTACGCATTATACAGTCCTTGATATGCCTGAGACAGAAACCCCTGAAGTCTATGAGTTTGCCTCATTTTGGTGTGGTCATTGCTATCGGTTCGAACCGTTGGTGGAAGAAATAGAAAAATCATTGCCTGAAGGAACCAAGTTTACCAAGATCCACGTTAACTTTATGGGTGGACCATCCACAGAAACCCAAGATGCTGCCACACGGGCGATGATGATTGGTCGGGCATTGAAGCAGGAAGACAAGCTAAATATGGCGATATTTAAATATATTCACGAACAACGTGCGCCAGTTACCAGTTTAGCGGATCTGAAAAACCTGTATGTGGTTAACGATGTTGATCCGGCTGAATTTGATAAACTGGCCGCCAGTTTCGGCGTCAATAGCATGGTTAAGAAAAATAACAAATTACTGGATGATTATCGCAGCATAGTTCACGGCACCCCAACATTTATCGTAAACGGTCGCTATCAAGCAACCTTTACCCGGGACATGTCCATGGATGATGTCAAAGATCTGATTATCTGGTTAACGAAAAAGTAAGTGATGTATTAAATTAGAAAAACGCGCCTAAGAGCGCGTTTTTTTATTGGTTCTGACAAGCCTTTTGCAAATTTTGCCAGTCCTCTTTGTTGTTCACATTCATAAAGGTGTTGTTTGAAAACCCCGTCATGGCCACGGGCTGGCTACCAAATAAAGACAGTAAATAACGGACCGACAAGGATTGCTCTTTTGCACAAACTCGGCTGATCTTAGCTAAACCCGTTGCATCAGTTTGCAATACCAAGGGCATCAAATAGCCTTCAGCAAAAACACTGGTTTTACTCACCTCACTGGCATCCAGTAAGGTTTTAATGGCCTTGGTCTGACACAGTGGCATATCCACCGGCAACACCACCACACGCATCGGTGTCGCCTCTTCAACCTTTTGCATGGCCGATAAGATAGCCCATGCCGGTCCAGCAAGGGGTTTATCATCAATAAGATCCGTCCCGTTTCTACCTACGGTATAGACATCATCGCACACAGGCACAAGGGTATGGCGGGCTCGCGTCAGCAGCGTTTTCCCCTCAAAAACGAGAGCGGATTTATCCTCTCCCATTCTAGAAGAAGCCCCGCCGCATAAAATAAAACCCACCGTTTTCATTAGAACTTAGTGCCTACCCACACCCATAATTTATCGGTATCAACGTTAATATCACCGGCTGAATAACTGGCGTATTTGACCCCAACGGAAAAGTGTTCTGCCACCTTGGTAACATACTGCACATTGATTTCATCACCTAGGTCACTGACTTCATCGCTGGCGTCATCGGCCTCAAAATCATGGTAGGCCAGTGTCCATGCTCCGCCACCAAGCTTCCCGCTCAGGGTAAAGGTGAGGTCTTCTAACCCTTGGGCAGGGGTTGTTAAAAACTGATCCGTCCAACCATTAAATTTGTGCAATGTGGCTAACGGTGTAGAAAAGCCGTACAACCCGTCATCAGAGCCTAACACTTCGTAGGTCACCTTCCCGGTGATGCCGGACACCACCGCGCCCCCTTCCAGTTTCAGATAATCCGCATCATAACTGATATCGCCACTGTCACTGCTTTGGGTGGCATATTCGCCACTATAGAGCCATTTTACGCTGTCAGTATCCACCGAACCGCTGTAGCTAATACCATACGTATCTAACCCATTGTCGGTATCATTGTCCACTTCCAGCAAGTAAGCATAAGCCGTAAATTTACCAACAGAGCTAGTATAGGAAGCATTGAATAAATGATCCTTGCTGTCGAAATCTGCATCATCAGCAAAAATACGATTTCGCTGACCAATATAGCCGTAAAAAAGCGACCAGTTTTCTTCACTGTATTTCGCCGTAATAGCATCAAAGGTTTGCCAGTTTTGACGCCAGCCAACACTTCCCACAAAGCGATGGCCATCCAAGGTAATAATTTGTCGCCCGGCTTTGACGGTCAACCCATCTTGTTTGTACTGCACAAAACCCTGATGAAGTTCGGTGGTTTCAGGATCAGCGATAACCGAATATTCTCCGGATTTATAGTTCGACAAGGGAACAGAATAATCACCCTGTCCAAAAGCAATACGGACATCTTCGATTTCCGTGGTCAATGAGAACCCGTTATAGGTTCCCGTGGTCAGCCCAACGACGGTGCGTAATGTCAGTGCATTAGCATCCTTAAGGGCATTATCTTGATCCACAGATTCATAGCGTAAGCGAAAATCCGCATGGGCTGTGGTCTCTTTCATCGCATCGTACCAATCGGCAGCACTAGCAGGAAATAACGCACCGCTCAGTGCAATCGCGATAACAGTACGTGGGTACATTGCAGTTAGTTTCATTATATGTTCCTCTGTTTTTAAGACAGATCTAGCCCGCCCTATGCAGCTGACAAGGCTATCCCTTTGTTTTTAATGCTTTTTAAATTTTACGCCGCGTCGGACTTACTAGACGATGCGGATTTGTTTTGGGTCGTTCTTCGCCCTACCGGCTCAATCTTTTTTTGCTTCTCGTACAAGAACGTCAGCACCTCGTGGCGATAATGGTTGTACTGTGGGTTATCTGCCAGGGCGAGACGCTCTCTGGGACGGGGAAGATCAACATCCAGTATTTCCCCGACTGTGGCCGCAGGGCCATTGGTCATCATCACAATTCGATCACTGAGCAAAACCGCCTCGTCCACATCATGGGTGATCATGATAACCGTATTGCCCAAATCGGCATGGATCTCCATCAATGAGTCTTGCAAATGCGCCCGGGTTAATGCATCGAGGGCACCGAAGGGTTCATCCATCAGTAAGACTTTGGGTTCCATTGCCAGAGCGCGGGCAATGCCCACACGCTGCTTCATACCGCCGGATATTTCTGACGGCAACTTGTCTGCGGCATGGGTCATATGAACCAGTTCGAGGTTGTGCATGACCCACTGACGAATTTGTGCCTTACTTTTGCCACGCTGTGTTTGCTTTACGGCCAGTTCCACGTTTTTATAAACGTTTAACCAAGGTAACAAGGAATGGTTTTGGAACACCACCGCCCGCTCCGGTCCCGGCTCTTTTACTTCGGCATTATCTAAAATCACGCCACCGGATGTGGCCTGATGTAACCCTGCCACAATATTTAACACCGTGGATTTACCGCAACCAGAGTGGCCGATAAGAGAGATAAACTCCCCTTTTTGTATCTTAAGGTTAACGTCTTTCAAGGCAGTGAAAGGACCTTTCGGAGTAGGAAAATCAATACCTACTTGTGTCAGTTCAAGATGCTTAGCTGTCATGGTCTTTTCTCCTGTGGCCTAGCGTAATACGCTATTTTTATCCCAACTAACCTTACGCTGGAGTGATAACATTAAACGGTCAAGTACGAAGCCAATGGCTCCAATGGTTAAAACAGCAACCATAATGCGGGCTAAGGATTCAGAACTGCCATTTTGAAACTCATCCCAGACAAATTTCCCTAAACCAGGATTTTGCGCCAGCATTTCTGCTGCAATGAGTACCATCCAACCAATTCCTAAGGACAAGCGTAAGCCAGTAAAAATCATGGGGATTGATGCAGGTAGTACAATTTTCGTTAGGTGAGTTAAAGGTTTAAGGCGCAATACCCGACTCACGTTAACGAGATCCTTTTCGATATTGGATACCCCTACCGCTGTGTTGATCAGTGTCGGCCAAAGACAACATAACGACACGGTAAACGCCGAGGTAACAAAGGATTTTGAAAACATGGGATCATCAGACACATACAGTGCACTCACCACCATGGTAACCAGCGGCAGCCAAGCAAGTGGCGATACCGGCTTAAAAAGCTGAATAAGGGGGTTAATGGCGGTGTAAGCCGACTTACTCAAGCCACACACAATTCCCACGGGTACGGCGATAACAGACGCAATTAAAAAGCCAATCATGACGGTATATAGGCTCGTCCATATTTGATCAAAAAACGTCGGTGCACCGGTGAAGGGACGCACTTTTGGTTCATAGGTGGGATCTTGTGCCACCCGCGCCGCATTCCGTTGCTCTTGGCGCTCATAAAAGGCCTCAGCTTTCTCCCGCTGTGCACTGTGTTCATCAATCAAGGTGAGCGTTTGCGTCCACACTTGCGCCGGGCCGGGAAATTGCCCTAGTGATGTATCGATGGATTTGGCTACCCCATTCCACACAGCTAAGAACAATAACAATCCCACGAGCGGTAACAACAAGGTCTGTAGGGTGGTCAACAGCATTTTACCCGGATTACCTTGTTTAAATTGTCCGATAGATGTCACGAAAGACGCTGACTTACTCATAGTAATATCCTGTGTTAATCATTAAAGAACGGTATCGCCTTTCAGGCCGATGCCAAACTTTTCAAGATAGGCATTGGGATGGGTTCCGTCATAGGTAACCTCGTCGATAAACTCTTTTTGCGGCGGTTTAAAGCCCGTTTCTGTATCAAAATCTGGGAAGTCTTCCGCCTTTGCTTTGCCTTCAGCAATCAGTGCCTTAGCGGCAGCGGCATAGATATCAGGACGATACACCTCTTTGGCCATGTTGATATACCAGCTGTCCGGCTTCGCTTCAGGAATTTGTCCCCAACGGCGCATCTGAGTTAAATACCAAATGGCGTCACTGTAGTAAGGATAAGTCGCGTTATAGCGGAAGAATACGTTGAAATCCGGCACTTCACGTTTATCGCCTTTCTCGTATTCAAAGGTGCCTGTCATGCTATTGGCCAACACGGCTTCATCGGCCCCCACATAGGTACTTTTGGCCAGAATTTTCACTGCTTCAGGACGGTTCGCATTGTTGTTTTCATCCAACCACATGGCCGCTCGGATCATGGCTTTGACCACCCGAATATGGGTATTGGGGTACTTTTCTGCCCATTCGCTGCTTACACCAAACACTTTTTCCGGGTTATTTTTCCAGATTTCATAATCGGTGATCACAGGTACACCAATACCTTTAAATACCGCTTGCTGATTCCAGGGTTCGCCTACGCAATAACCGTGTATGGTGCCAGCTTCCATGGTGGCGGGCATTTGTGGAGGCGGTGTGACAGATAACAAAGCCTCGGCATCAATTTGTCCTGAAGTGTCACCTTTATGGGGCGCATAATAACCCGGATGAATACCACCGGCGGCTAGCCAGTAACGCAATTCATAATTGTGGGTGGAAACTGGGAACACCATGCCCATTTTAAAGGCCTTACCTTCTTCCCGGTATTTTTCCACTACCGGTTTTAGGTAATCGGCTTTCACTGGGTGAACGGGTTTGCCGTCTTCCTTGGGCATGTTCTTTTTCATTTGCTCCCAAATCTCGTTGGAAACCGTGATGCCATTACCATTAAGATCCATACTAAACGCGGTGATAATGTGCGCTTTAGTACCAAAGCCAATGGTGGCTCCTAAAGGTTGGCCCGCCAGCATATGGGCCCCATCTAACTCACCGTCGATAACCCGATCTAGCAACACTTTCCAGTTAGCCTGGGCTTCCAAAGTGACATATAGCCCCTCGTCTTCAAAAAAACCTTTCTCATAGGCAATAGCCAGTGGCGCCATATCCGTCAGTTTAATAAAGCCAAATTTGAGCTCTTCTTTCTCCGGCCAGTCGTTATTATCCGCCGCCAAAGATGACGCACTTACGCCAGTCAGCGTGACTGACATAACCAGCGCTGACGCTAAGGTTTTTGCTGTGTGGGTTAAACCGCGCAAGGGTGTTAACGCATTCATGTGTTTTCCTTTTAGCCAAAAAAAAACCCACCAGGTTAATGTTTGACCATTAACCTGGTGGGCTTCGTTGCCGTACATCCTAAGATGTATGAATCATAATGTTGTTGCGACAGCTTGGTACGCTTAAGTGCGTTTTTATTCTTTTATGCTGCCTCTTGTTGTTTATAAAGCATCAACAGTGCCAACATTAATATTCGTTCTATTTCAATAGCTTAGTGAATTTCCGTATTGAGGTGGGTAATAACTTGTATCAAGGTAGTGCAATTTCATTACCTTGGTTGCTCGTTGATGATGCAGCGGCTAGCTTGCACCATGAGAAAAGGGTAAGGCTTGGCGATCCCGTTCTTGCCAGAACTGATCTGCAAGGCGCACCGCTTCTTGCACATCGAGGGATTTAACCAGCATCAAATAACTGGCTAACGAAGCTTTGACCGCCTGTGCACCATACAGGTGTTCACTTTCGCCGCGCCAAAAAGCCAGCATGTCTTTAACATCCATGGCTTTATCTTTTACCGCCCAGGTTTGGGCCATTTCTGGCAAGGTCACCACCTCGGTTTTACCTTGGCGGGTAAAAAACAGTTCCGTTGGACGCTCACTGTTTACTTCAGGATCCCCCCCATCTCCGCGAAAACACAGGGCATCAAACGCGGTAAACGCTTCATTCACCCGTTGGTGTTTGTGATCAAGATGCATATGGTAAACGCCCTGAACATTAAATGGCGCCTGGGAGGGATTAAGCAACCTAGCTAAGGTATTGGCACAAGAGCGTAAAGCAAATACTTCCCGAAGTTTTATCAAGGTATTTAGCGGCGGTAACACCCCCCCTAAATCTAGGTAACTAACCTGATAGGTCGCTAACTGCTCCTGGGCTTGTTCAAGGGTAGTGGCAGCGGGTAATCCTAACGCGGGAAGCACATGAGAGGCATATAAGCGACCGGAACCCGGTTCGTGCGCTCCGTGCATAAAAACAGAAATGCCCTGCTGAGCAAGACAGGCAACAGATAACAGATACCAAGGGAGTTGTCTTCGTTTACCGGCATAACAACCAATATCCAATACCGGATTAATGCTGGCAAGACCCGCCGGTAATAACTCCCGACATGCCTGAACAAAACCGATAACTTCTTCTGGGGTTTCTTCTCGGGTGCGCAATAGCATGAGAAAAGCCCCCCGTTGATCGCCGGTGACTTCACCGGCTAACAACATTTTCATCGCCGTATAGGCTTCTTCCTGGGTCAGGCTGCGACTGCCTTTCTGGCCCTTTCCAATAATTTTAATATACTGACTAAAAACCTGTGACATGGGTGACCTGTTGAAGTAACTGCGTAGCGACCTGTTGGCGAGATTTTACCACCTCTCCGAAGATCAACAAAGCAGGACCTGTCAACTTGGCATTATTCACTTTTTCAGCAATGTCAGACACACAGCCTGTGATCACCCGTTGATGAGGGCAACAGGCATTTTCGATGACGGCCACGGGAAAATCAGATTTTACGCCGGCAGCTGATAAATGTTCAGCAATGTCTTTTAACCGGGATAACCCCATGTACATCACCACAGTTTGAGATTGAGTCGCCTTAGCAAGACTTTGCCAATCTGGCATTTTTTCCGGATCTTTAAAATGGGCCGTGGAGAGGGTGACCGATTGGGCACAGTGGCGTTCTGTCAACGGGATCCCCGTGTAGGCAGAAGCCCCCGATGCGGCGGTAATCCCAGGTACGATGGCAAAAGGAATATTGGCTTCCTGTAAGGCGGCGGTTTCTTCGGTGGTACGGGCAAACACCGCCGGATCGCCACCTTTAAGACGCACCACAGTCAGTCCCGACGACGCCATGTCCACCAGGCGACGACAGATATCCTGCTGTAACATGGAATGGCGTCCGGAACGTTTACCGACAAATTCGGTTTTTACGTGGCGGGGAATTTCGGCTAACACCGATTTATCCACCAGCCAGTCAAACAGCACCACATCGGCCTGTTGTAAACATTTCCAGGCTTTAATGGTGAGTAATTCGGCATCACCCGGACCGGCACCCACAATAAAAACCTGACCGGTTTTGGCCACCATCGAGGCGCTATGACGTGGGTTACTCGCGGGCGCTTGAGGTATTTTTCTGTTTAACCGCTTGCGGAAAAACTGAAACGGGAATTTATTCATTGCTGAATTAATCATGAAGTATTACCTCTTCTGTAACCCCGTTAACCGGTATCGTTGAACGGGTCTTTTCAATAAGGGTTTTAAGTTCGGGCTTACACGAGCCACAATTGGTGCCACATTTTAAGGTTTCGCCCAAGGCTTGCACCGAATCGCAACCTTGTTGAATTGCCCCTTCAATGGTTTTTTCTCTCACAGAGAAGCAACTGCAAACCACGTTGCCTTGTAAAAAGGTGTCATCTGCGGTGCTGCGAAGCATACCTGCTAGCGCATCTTCCGCTAATTCACTTTGGCCTAAGCAATCCTCTAACCAGTCAAAGGGTAAAGGTTCATAAATGGGATTTAACCAAAGCGCAAACTGTAATCTGTTGTTGCTCTGAGCAATAAGTACCAGATTTTGCGCGCTTTTAACGCCGGTAATAATCCATTGGTCAGGCACTTGGCTCACCAAGGTTGTCTCAATATCGACCAAAGCGCGATCAGTGGCAATTCGCGCGCCTACACCAGTGGTTAATGTGGTTTTTGCCCAATAGTCGAATGCGGCACATAGCTTGGACTGTAATGCAGGATCGGCGCACACCATCTGCCCTTCATAGGCATAGGTGACAGGGCGCAAAGATACGGCACCTTGCTTTAATTCCGGCTGACCTGAAATCGCATCACAAGAACCATCAAACATGGCGCCCAAAGTCATATGAGAGCCCCACACCGCCGACCAATGAATCGGGGCAAAACAGGTTTGCTTGCGTAACTTATCATCCATTACAACAGGCAGGATCATCGGCTTTTTGCCGCTGACGGCACTGTCAATGGCCACTAAACGGCCATCCTCTAGTCCCAGTGCACGGCCATCCTGTGGATGCAACGACAAGGTGGCAAAGGCGGCATGCTTAAGCAACGTCGGCGCTTTCCCCGTTCGTGTCATGGTATGCCACTGATCTCGGCTACGGCCAGAATTAAGCACAAAAGGATAAGCACTGGAAGTTTGCTGCGCTGGCACTTCAGGGGTAATGGCAACAAATCGGGCTTTGCCATCGGGCGTATAAAAACGGCCATCGGCAAACATTCGGGGTTGGGTCGATGTGGGATTGGCGGTTAACACTGGCCATTGAACGCACCGTAAATTATCGTATTCTCGTTGGGAAAGCGCCGATAAACCAGCCAGATTCAGCGCTCGCTCGCCCTCATTTTCAAAGGCGGTAAGTGCGGCATGTTCACGAAAAATTTGAGCCGGATGGGTGTAGTTAAACCCTTCCCCAAAGCCCAGTTTCTTCGCCACATCACATAACGCCTGCCAGTCGTGTCGCGCTTCACCCGGGGCGGGCAAAATGCCGCGCTGACGGGAAATGCGACGTTCCGAATTGGTAACCGTGCCGTTTTTCTCTGACCAACCGGTGGCAGGCAGCGCAATATGAGCAAAATTAAGGGTATCGTTGTTGGTGACGACATCTGACACCACAACCATCTCGCACTGACGTAGCGCCCCTTCAATTTCTTGTCGGTTAGGCATGCTGACCACAGGGTTCGTTGCCATGATCCAAACAAATTTAATTTTGCCTTGGTTCATCTGTTTAAACAGATCCACCGCTTTAAGGCCCGGTTTACTTGCGATGGAGGGGGATTGCCAAAAACGTTGTACACGCTCTGTATGGACCGGATTATCAATATCCATATGCGCTGCCAGCATATTGGCAAGGCCACCCACTTCACGACCGCCCATGGCATTAGGCTGCCCGGTGATAGAAAATGGCCCGCAACCCGGCTTGCCAATTTTTCCCGACGCCAAATGACAATTAATAATAGCGTTGCCTTTGTCAGTACCGGTAGAGGACTGATTAATGCCCATAGAATAAAACGTAACGGCGGTGGGACTGTTTCCATAGGCGTCGTAAAACGCCAATACATCCGCTACAGGCACATCACATTCATCAGCCACCTGCAGTGGGGTGTATGCCGATGCACTCGCCAGTGCCTCATCAAGCCCCTGAGTCGATTCATCAATAAACCCCTCATCTAAATAGTGATGCAGGGCTAGATAGCGTAATAAACCGTTAAATAAGATGGCATCGGTACCGGGTTTTATCGCCAGATGGCAATCGACCAGTGTCGCGGTATCCGTTGAACGTGGATCCACAAGCATCACTTTCATCGCAGGGTTACGTCGTTTGGCCCGTTCAATGCGCTGAAACAGCACCGGATGGGTCCAGGCCGCGTTGCTGCCGACAAAAATAAGTAAATCGGTAGATTCTAAGTCGGTGTAATCACAAGGAACGATATCCTCACCAAACCCCCGCTTGTACGAAGCGACTGCCGATGACATACAAAGACGGGAATTGGTATCAATATTGGCGCTGCCCAAATAGCCTTTCATCAACTTGTTAGCCACATAGTAATCTTCAGTGAGCAGTTGCCCGGACACGTAAAATGCCACAGCCTCTGGCCCATGCTCGCGAATTACCGCGGCTAATTTATCGGCAATATTCGTGGTGGCCTCGTCCCATGACGCGCTTTTATTATTCACTAACGGGGTTAATAAACGTCCGTTAAGATCATTGGTTTCCAGCAGGTTGGTTCCCTTCACACATAAACGACCGTAATTGGCCGGATGTTCCGGCGACCCTGTGACGGCCGTTGCTTGGGGAGCGCCTTTGTCGGAAGCTTGTAGGGTCACATCAACCCCACACCCGACCCCACAGTACGGACAAGTCGTTTGTGCCAGCGTCGGTGTCCTGACATAAGGCTGGGAAGATGACTTAACCGAAATCACTGTGGGGCGCGCGTGGTGCATACCTGGTACCTTTTTTCGTTAACGTTGTTTAAATAGCGATAAGGACACGGCCATCGATAATCTGTACGTCATAGACCATCAGACTCACCGTTTCATTTTCTATGCAGCGGCCAGTGATCAAAGAGTAATGCTCTTTGTACAAGGGTGATGCCACCACAGGCTCACTGCCCACAGAGCCGATAATGCCGCGATAAATCACATTCGCTTTTCCCACCGGATCCCAGTTGGATAAGGCATACAAGGTACGCCCATCGGCAGTATCCAAGGTGAAAATGGCGATTTGCTGGTCTTCAATCAGCGCACAAATACCGCTATTGCTGATAAGTTCAGATTCGGCACAAATGTCGTGCCATAGGGGGGTGATTTCTGCATTTGCCTGCATGGTATTCTCCTTAAATCACTTCAACGGGAATGCGCGCTTCGCCCGCCATTTTTTCAGCTTCCGTGGCCGGACGAATCTGCCCACGTTCATCCACAAATTGGATATTACTGTCGGTTTGTTTGCTGTTCACAAACTGTCTAAAACGCTTACGGGATTCTTCAGAGGCCAATGTGGTTTTCCATTCACACTGATAGGCATCGACGATAAGCTGCATTTGCGCTTCTAATTCGTCGCCGATCCCTAATGAATCTTCAATTACCACGGCTTTAAGGTAATCCAAACCGCCTTCTAAGTTTTCCATCCATACCGAGGTGCGTTGTAAACGATCCGCCGTTTTCACGTAGAACATCAATACCCTGTCGATGTACTTAATGAGGGTTTCAGTACTAAGGTCGGTGGCAAACAGATCCCCATGGCGGGGCTTCATACCGCCATTGCCGCAAACATACAGATTCCACCCATTTTCAGTGGCAATAATACCGATATCTTTGCTCTGGGCTTCAGCGCACTCACGGGTACAGCCAGAAACCGCAAACTTGATCTTATGAGGTCCCCGTAACCCTTTATAACGATTTTCAATGTTAATGGCCTCACCCACAGAATCTTGCACGCCGTAGCGACACCAAGTACTGCCCACACAAGATTTTACGGTACGTAATCCTTTGGCGTAGGCATGGCCGGTTTCAAACCCACCATCAATCAAGGTCTGCCAAATGTCTGGTAACTGATCGACTCTGGCACCAAATAAATCGATACGTTGGCCACCGGTGATCTTGGTATACAAACCGTATTTTTTGGCCACTTCACCAATAAGAATAAGTCCCTCTGGTGTTATCTCGCCGCCGGGAATACGTGGCACGATGGAATAGGTACCGTCTTTTTGCATATTGCCCAAATAGGTATCGTTGGTGTCTTGTAGTGGCAGATTATTTTCAGAAAGAATGTAATCATTCCAAACGGAGGCCAGTATTGAGCCCACCGCAGGTTTACAGATATCACAACCTAGTCCACTACCATGTTTGGCAAGCAAATCGTCAAAGCTGCGGATCCCTTCAACTTTTACAATGTGAAAGAGCTCTTGGCGGGTATAGTCGAAGTGTTCACAGATGGCCTTGGAGACTTCCACGCCCCGTTTTTCCAATTCACTGTCCACCACATTTTTTAACAGGGCGGTACAGCCACCACATCCGGTGCTGGCCTTGGTGGCCGATTTCACGTCACCTAAACTACAGCAGCCGCTGTCGATGGCTTGGGTTATATCGCATTTCGCCACATTGTGACATGAACAGATAGTGGCAGAATCTGGTAGCGCATCCGCACCTAATGCTGGTTGCTCACCGGCTGACGGCAAGATCAAGGATTCAGGCTTCTGGGGTAACTCAATGCCATTGAGGCTGTACTGCAAGAGGGTGTCATAGTCGCTGGTATCACCTACCAGCACAGCGCCAAGCACATGCTTTTGCGTGGCATCCACCACCAGCTTTTTATACACGCCATCGGGCTGATTATGATAGGTATAGCTAAGGGCGCCTGGCGTTTTGCCGTGGGCATCGCCAATAGAACCAACTTCCACACCCATTAATTTAAGCTTGGTGCTCATATCAGCACCAGTAAAAGCGCCCTCGCCACCGGCTATTTGTGCCGCTACGGTGCGGGCCATGGTGTAGCCTGGCGCCACAAGACCAAAAATACGGTTTTCCCACAGGGCACATTCACCAATGGCATAAATGTTTGGATCGCTGGTTTGGCATTGATCGTTTATGACAATACCTCCCCGTTCACCCACGGCCAATTCGGCTTTCTTACCGAGAAAGTCCGAAGGACGAATACCGGCAGAAAACAGTACCATGTCGGTTTCCAGATAACTGTCGTCGGCAAACACCATTCGATAACGGCAATCTTCACCGGCTTCAATAACTTGCGTTGCCTTCTGGGTATGTACAGTTACCCCTAAATCTTCTATTTTCTGGCGCAGTAAATCACCGCCTTGGGGATCAAGTTGGACTGCCATTAATTGGGGGGCAAATTCCACAACATGGGTTTCCAAACCGGCTTGTTTAAGGGCATTAGCCGCTTCCAAACCAAGTAGTCCACCACCGACTACCACACCCACTTTACTTTGGGTTGCTGACGTCTCGATAGCTTCCAAATCTTCAATGGTGCGATACACCAAACAATGGGGTTGATCATTGCCCGGAATGGGCGGCACAAAAGGATACGATCCCGTCGCCAGCACCAAGACATCATAAGAAAAGGTTTTTGTTGCCGTGGAGACGGTTTGATTGATTCGGTCTATATCAATAACTTGAGCATCAAGTTCAAAATTAACGCCCCATTTCTGATAAGTTTCTTCGTCTGTCATGGCCAGATCACTGGCATCAGAGCCGCTAAACCACGAGGAAAGGTGAACACGGTCATATGCCAATCTTTTTTCACCGCTTAATACAGTGATGCTGCAAGCGAACTGGCTGGTGACCAGTTGCTCGACAAAATGATGACCAACCATCCCGTTTCCGACGACCAGGATTTTTGGATGTGTTGTTGATGCTGTCATTGTTGAACCCTTTTTTGAGCCAAAAAAAAACCCACATCCAGTATTCACTGGTTGTGGGCTTCGTTGCCTGTTGCACGCAGTCGTACAAATTAATAATGTAGTTACCGTTAAGTGAGGTTTCTCAACACCACTTACTCATAACGATACATTTAGACAATCAACTTTAATGCCAACATTATTTCCAATTTAATTACAATAACTTACTGCTTAACATCCCTATCAGCGCGCCCATTAAATGCACTCAAATAATGCATTATGCTTTAAACGAGTGCATTGCGACCCTTAGGCCAGTTTATCTGTTGCTACCCGATATCTGGGATCTTCATTGACGTTTATTTCAACAAACTTATCCGCTTTTTTCAGCAGTACACGGCATTCGGGGCTGATATGACGAATATGTAATTTATTACCTTGTTGTTCGTATTTATCAGCCAATGTATCTAAGGCATCGATACCCGAGGAATCCCAGATTCGGCTGTTGTTGAAATCAATGACCACATCGTGGGGATCCTTGGCCACATCAAACATATCTTTAAAATGCTGAATAGAACCAAAGAATACCGGTCCACGCAGCTCATACACTTTCCAGCCGTCGTCATCAATATGGGTTTTCGCTTCGATATACTTTGCCGCTTTCCAAGCAAAGACCAAGGCCGATACGATAACCCCAACCACCACGGCAATGGCCAAATCGGAAATCACGGTCACCGCGGTCACCAAAAACAGGACAAAGGCATCTTCTTTGTTTACACCACGGATAATACGGAATGATGCCCACTCAAATGTACCGATGACCACCACAAACATAACACCCACCAGTGCCGCTAAGGGGATCATCTCAATCAGTGGCGCGGCGAAAAGAATGAAGCCAAGGAGTACCAATGCCGCCGTGATCCCAGAAAGACGACCACGACCGCCGGAGTTAATATTGATCATGGACTGGCCAATCATGGCGCAACCACCCATGCCGCCGAAAAAGCCATTGACCGTGTTGGCAACACCTTGGCCGATACATTCTTTATTGCCGCGACCACGGGTATCAGTCATTTCATCAATTAACGAAAGTGTAAGCAGTGATTCAATTAACCCCACCAAACACAAAATAACCGAGGTGGGCAAAACAATCATGACCGTTTCCCAAGTCAAGGGGACAGCGGGAATGGCAAAACTAGGTAACTCACCGGCTAAGGTGGCGGTGTCTTTTTGATCCGCCGGTAGCAAGTCCCGCACAAAATCGATAACCGTGCGGGCTTCTAAGTCTAACCCATGCACCAGCAGGGTAATAGTAACAATGGCCACGAGGGAGGCGGGTACGGCTTTGGTAAGCTTGGGTAATAAATAGATGATAGCCATGGTTAACGCCACCAAACCTAACATGGTGTAGAGCATTGTCCCCTGCATCCATGTCATTTCACCTGCCGCATTAAACACTTTAAATTGACCAAGTTGGGCCAGAAAAATCACGATGGCAAGGCCATTCACAAACCCTAACATGACCGGATACGGCACTAACCTAATGAACTTTCCAAGTCGAAAAACGCCACAGAGTATTTGCAGCAAACCGGCGAGCAAAACCGCAGCGAACAGATATTGCACGCCATGTTCTGCAACAAGGGCCACCATGACCACCGCCATGGCACCGGTGGCACCCGAAATCATTCCAGGGCGTCCGCCAATGGCAGAGGTGATAAGTCCCATCATAAAGGCCGCGTATAGCCCTATCATGGGTTCTACACCGGCAACAAAGGCAAAGGCCACCGCTTCAGGCACTAAAGCTAGGGCAACAGTAATCCCCGACAGTACATCATTTTTTACATTGCTGTCTTTGTTAGTAATCAGATCAAACATGGAAATCCAATACAGTTAATAAGTTGGTTAAAAAACGGTCGGCGATTCTACCACCATATATAAACAATGTCCTTTAATAGTATGTAAACAGATTCCGCGCGCTTTCTTAGCCAACGCTAAAGTTCGTTTGCATTTACTCTCGTAGCTATGCAAACTGTTGGCTTTTAAACAGTATAAACGGGAGCTCTTTTGACCGCATATCTTTTGGCGGCTGTCGCCCTCATCATCGCCTTCGCTGTAAACTGGCTGATACCACGACCATTTTGGCGTGCCACCCTGTTATCATCGGTACTGATTGTAGGCGCCACCACATTGGGTCTATTATATTTACCCCTAGGTGCAGATGTGGAAGTTGAGCAAGTACGCAGCTGGGTATGGTCCATTCTCCCCTTGCTGGGGTTCTTCGGCATACTCATCTCTGTCTTTGTTAGTTGGTTTTTACATGTTGTTCGCCGTCGCGGATAACCCCGCGAAGGCGTGATGATTCAGCAGAAAATCCCCTATGCAAAAAAGTACGGAATGTCCTGCACACAGCATCTAATAGGTTTTGTAGGGCAGAAACTTCCCTGACATCACCACCTTCACTCTGTCGCCTTTAGGATCGGGTTCCCGAGTTAAATCCATGGAAAAATCGATAGCACTCATGATGCCATCACCAAATTCTTCATGGATCAGCTCTTTTAACGTGGTGCCATAAACATTCACTAATTCATACCAACGGTAAATGAGTGGATCGGTGGGCACCGCCGTGGGCAAAGATCCTTTGTAGGGCGCGATTTGTAGCCACGCAACGGCTTCATCGGATAAGTCAAATAGTCTTCCGACGACCTCGGCCTGTTCCTTTGTCATGGCCATTTGCCCTAAACAGGCCGCCGTACTCCATTCTTTAGATTGCCCCATCGCATCTGCAACCTCTGCCCATTTAATCTGTTTCGTTACTTTTGCACTCACTATCATCGCTGTCACATGTTGTCGGTCAGTGATCATAAGATCCTCCATTAATAAAAATTATAAAAAGCGCTCGGCAAGTAGCCAAAGGGTGACAACCAAAAGCACCCCAGTTGTTGTTTGCCAAAAGGCAACCGGATTACGTTCCAGCAACGGTGGACGATGACGGGAAACGTAGGCGGGATTAGGGTGTCTGAGGTCATAAATAAACTCAGATAAGGTGGAATAACGTTTCGCTGGATTTGGGTGAAGGGCTTTTTTTAAGGTAGCATCAAGCCAGAAAGGAATGCTTCTATTTGGATCAAGTACACTGTGATAGGACAATTTATGCTGTGCAGCCACACTGGTACATTTTGCAACGTCGGTACCATAGGGGTAGCGGCCACTAAATAAATAGTAAGTCAGCACGGCTAAAGAAAACAGATCGGAGGATTCACTCCCCGCCTGCCCTAAAAAATACTCAGGCGCAGCGTACAAGGCCGTACCCGGTACCCCTTCCTCCCCCATGTCCATTTCGTTGATTCCGCCCACAGATGCGGCGCCCATATCAATCAAAATAGGATTACCGTCGGTATTTATCATAATATTTTCAGGCCGGATATCCTGGTGCAAAACGTCTTTTCGATGTAATGCCATTAGCCCTCTTGCGATCTGCTCAATCAGCCGACGACAGGCTTCAAGATCACGGTTTGGATTATCCGCTATCCATTGGGTCAGTGTGATTCCTGGCACATAGTTGCAAAGGGTATAGAAGGCGCTGCGCTGTCCCATAGGTTCGGGCGCTTTCACCACATACTCACTATGAATACGACGCATGATCCATTCTTCCAGACAGCACTTTTCCAAATGCTGACTTTGATGGGCCATTTCTATAGACGGTGCTTTTAAAACAACCTGTTGTTCTGTGGGAATATGTTGCGCTAAATATACATGGCTTCGGGCACTGTTATAAAGGCACCGTAAGATCCTAAAATCATCAATTTTATCACCGGCTTCCATAACCCTGGGAATAGGTAAATCTTCCGCCGTAATCACATCACTCGCGCTAGGCACGCTATCTACCCATACCACTTGCGCGGTAAGGTTATCATCACTGCCTTTACGAAATGCCGTTTCCACCAAGGATTTTGCCGACGTTTCGCCACTGTCATCTTGGCGTTTTACCAGCGTACAAAGGGTCTCGTCATCAAGGTATTCGTACACCCCATCGGTGAGCAAGACAAAACAATCACCGGGCAAAATGCTTATGCACCCCGAATCAATACGCAATGTATCTGACATCCCCAATGCATTTGCAAGATAGTGTTGCTGGCCACCTGCATAATGACGATGATCCCGGGTAAGTAATTCAACCTCACCATTGCGCACACGGTAGATACGGGCATCACCCACATGAAACCAATAGGCTTTTTGATGCTTAACGATCATGGCACTAAAAGTACACACATAACCTTTATCTTGATCTAAGGCATAGGGACTTTGTTTTGTCTGTGCACATAACCAGCGGTTAATGGCTTGAATAACCTGCTCTGCCCCACGGGCAACGGAAAACGTATCCGACGTACAGTAATAGTCATCAAGAAATTGTTTTACGGCAACTTGGCTGGCAATGTGGCTGACTTGGCTACTACTGATCCCATCGGCAATCACCACCGCCGCGCCCTTATATTCCAGTAACTCCTTGTCGGGCAACCTGGCGCCGTAGCTATCCTGATTTTGCGATTTTTCTCCAGCACTGGAATATTGACTCAATGCGAGTTTTAACATAAATAGCCCGCCTCAGGATCCTACTTTGTGCAACGATAAAAGCCGTATCTCTACGGCTTTTATTGTCAAACTTCGATTACACGGCGGCGGGTTTGGTGTCCGCATCGGCGGTTACCGGTGCAGATTGGGCCGCTAATTTGCGCTTAGGGGCAGTACGGTAATGGGTACTGTATAGGGTGAATCCGGTAAAGGCTAAGCCACCTACCAAGTTACCTAGAGCCGTGGGAATTTCGTTCCACAACAGGTAATCCATCACAGAAAAGTCACCGCCCATAATCAAACCAAAGGGGAACAAAAACATATTGACCACTGAATGTTCAAATCCCATGAAGAAGAACAACATAATTGGCATCCACATGGCGAGAATTTTTCCGCTTACATGGGTGGAAATCATGGCACCAACAACGCCCATGGAAACCATCCAGTTACACAACATGCCGCGGACAAAAATGGTCAACCAACCATCGGTGCCGTATTGGGCATACCCTAAGGTTCGCGCTTCACCAATACCGGCCACTTTGGTTGCAATGGCTCCACCATCGGTGTTGTAACCGTAGGTAAAAATAAAGGACATCATAAATGCCACCGTGAGTGCCCCGGCAAAATTACCACAGAACACCAGTCCCCAGTTTCGTAAGATCTGCGGCCAGGTAACCCCCGGTCGTTTAGCAAGCCAGGCTAGCGGGCATAGAACAAACACCCCAGTCAATAAATCGAACCCCATGAGGTAAAGCATACAAAAGCCCACGGGGAACAAGACGGCACCGAGCAGGAAAACACCTGTCTGCACGGCGATTGTGATAGAAAATACAGCGGCAAGTGCCAATATTGCACCCGCCATATAGGCGCGAACCAGCGTATCACGAGTGGACATATAAATTTTGGATTCACCCGCATCCACCATTTTGGTCACAAATTCATTAGGTAGTAAGTAAGCCATTGTGTATACCTTTGTGTTGAATGTTTGTTGGAACAACGTGTTTAAATCATCACGACAACAAAATGCGGGCACAAAAAAACGCCCAAACCAGCATCTGTCGATGTGGTATTGGACGTCTTTATCCAAATTTACATTAAGTTGTAATTGATAACGCGATTTACTTTTCTGACAGCAAGGAAAAGGCCAAAATGTAAAATTATTTTAAATTCATACAGATAGAATTAAACGCCGAGATAAAATGCGAAAAAAAACAACAAAACGCACTTTTATCGTGCAGATTTGCACCAAATGCAGACAAAGCCATCGTTTTTTCCCGCGACTTGCGTCAAATCCCGCCGAACTGCCCTTAAATCGCCGCAAATATCACCATTTGCATTGAGTTCGTTGTGGAACAACACTTGCTTTCTTCTCCTTATCCTTTTTGTATGACCACTAAGGTCGACGTGATTCACTTAGATAGTGGCGTTCAGGGCGGTTTAACAGGGCTTCTCTTTTCTACAAACATGACCGATAGCATTCAACCGTTAATCAGGCATCAATTCACCACAACCCAGGAGATGCGATAATTATGGCTACCTACAGCGAAGCGACTAAACGCTTTCTCCTTGCAGCAAAACACGCGGAAATACAGGCGTTAAATCAGCTCGCATCGAATTGCCGCTTGGTGACTAGCGTGGCCGAAATGATTCATCAGCTACAAAAGGAACGGGGCGCGAGTAATATTTTTCTGGCCTCAGAAGGCATACGCTTTAGCCAGCACCGGGCACGACAAGTGGAACAAAGCCAGTTGGCAGAAAGCCAATTACGCAGTCAGTTAAAATCCTTGTATTTAGGTGGCGATGAAAATGCAGCCAATATGCGCTTGTTATCCAGCATTACGATGGCATTACAAGGGCTCGATAACCTGCCGATGCTTAGAGATCAGATCAGTCATCGAACATTAACGGCGCTAGATTCTACCCAGGCGTTTTGTCGGTTAGTTAACGGCTTACTCACTGTTATTTTCGAAGCCGCCGACGTGGCCAGTGATCCAGCCATTACCCGCCTTTTGGTCGCTCTGTTTAATTTTCTACAAGGTAAAGAATTTGCTGGGCAAGAGCGGGCTTGGGGAGCCATTGGCTTTGCGGAGACCCATTTTGATATCTCCATGTGCAAACAGTTAAAAAGTTTACAACAGGATCAAGACCATAGCTTCGATATTTTCAAGGTCTTTGCCTGTAAGCGTATTAATGAACAATGGCAGGTTCTCCTTGCCAGCGAGATGCATCAGGATGTATTGCGTCTACGAAGCATGATCCAGCAACTGGCCGATGGCAGCCCCATTGATGGGCAGATCAGTGAAGTCTGGTACGATGTAACCACCAAACGCATTGATGCCATGAAAGGTATAGAGGAAATGCTTACCGATGCTCTGGTAGAAATGGCCACAAAACGGGTAGCCGATGCCGATGCTGAGTTGAAAAACCACCGCAAGCGCCTGCAAAGCTTAGAGCAACAATCCGTGCAAAATGGTACTCCCCTTACCATGCTATTTGACCCACAAATCCCCGGTTTGCGCGGCTCGGAATCATTGACAAAAAAGACAATATCCGAAGCTGAAAACCTGTCAGCCCATCGGTCTTTTTACGATTTATTATGTGAACAATCTGAACATATCAAAAACATGTCAGCGGAACTGGATGAAGCCAGACAGGCCATTATCGATCAGAAAAACATTGACCGCGCCAAGCTATTGTTAATGCAACAATGGCAACTGACAGAAGATAAAGCTTATCGCCGGCTACAAAAATCGGCTATGGATCAAAACTGTCGGCTTGCCGAGGTCGCAGCTAAAGTGGTAAAAGCCGCCACTAAGGTAGCGGTAAACTAACCTTGCTGACGGGTTTTAAATAACGCACAACAAATAAAGAACCAGGTTGCTCCTGCAACCCATCCGGCAATGATATCCGTGGGCCAGTGCACAGCCAAAAATACCCGGCTAATACCCACGAAAAGGACAATCAAGGTCGCCGCCAGGGCCAAGATCCCTGTCACGCCTTTATTGTGAGAGACACAAGAAACCACATAAACGAGGGCGAGATACGCTAAGGCCGACACCATGGCATGTCCTGAAGGAAAACTGCTGGTGTACACCTTGGTTTCATGGGCCAGCAAGTCTGGACGAGGTCGTTGAAAGCCGTATTTGAGGGCAAAACTCATGAGTATACCGCCCCCAATACTCAGCACTATAAACGTCGCTAAAGATGAATACCCCAGGTTACGCAAAATAAGGCCGCTCACGACCCCAATAAAGATGATCCACCAGTTGCTCCCCAAGGTGGTGATATCCCGAAAATGTACCGCCAGCCATTGAGGATAAGTCGATTCACTGCCTTGTCGAAACAGCCCCAAGCCCCAGGTATCAAACCCTGTGGTCATCGCATTATTGACCATTAGGGTGATCACAATAAATACCGCTATCCCCATAGCGGCGAACAAACAGATTTGCTTAACAGAAAAACGGGGGTGCACGGTATTCCCAACGAAAAGAACTTTATTTTTATTCGTTTAACAGCCCAATTTGGATCCCAACTACTTACATTTACGCGCTGACACATTCACGATGGGGTTCGCTAATACCTTGTTATTTTTGATATACTGAACTCACTTCGTCTTTGCCAAGCAAGTTCATGCTGTCATTTATTTCCAGTACCCTCGTTCCTGTGCTCATTTTACTGCTTATGGGGTGGTTCTTTTTTCGTATCCGGTGGATAGACGATGCCTTTGTGGCCACAGGCTCAAAGCTTGTTTTTAATGTTGCACTGCCGGCACTGCTATTTCTCTCTATTAGTCAGGCCGATTTTGCTCACGCGGCCAATATCAAGTTGATCATGATTGGTCTGGTGGGTTCTGCCATCAGTTGTGTATTATTGCTCGTGGTAGCCCGCTTTACCGTCACTCCCTACACCGCCAGAGGTGTGGTGGTTCAGGGAGGATTTCGCGCCAATATGGGGATTATCGGGCTTGCTTATTGCGCCAATACCTATGGCCAGGAAGGATTAGCCGCCGCTTCGGTGTATATGGGCGCCGTCACTATCTTGTTTAACGTGATGTCAGTTTACGTTTTAAATATTTATCAGCACGGTAAACGCTCCATCATGCAGCAACTAAGTGGTATCGCTAAAAATCCACTGATCATCGCCATTGTTATCGCCTTACCATTTTCGTATTTTCAGTGGACGCTCCCCGAGGTTGCCCTTAAAACCGGTGAGTACTTTGCCCAGCTAACCCTTCCTTTGGCACTGATTTGCACCGGAGCATCCTTGCAATTTCGTTCTTTCTCATCGGATTGGTATAATATCGCACTTAGTACAGTAAGTAAGTGCATACTATACCCATTATTTCTTGTGTCTGTTGCCTATCTTCTGGGCTTTCGGGGAATGCATCTGGGGATCATCTTGCTACTTGCTATTTCACCAACGGCGGCAGCCAGTTATGTCATGGTTAGAAACATCGGCGGCGACCACCGACTGGCCGCCAGTATTATTGCCGTGACCACCTTGGCATCCTTACCTATTACCGCCATCGCCTTTACCAGTCTTATGGCCTTAGGCCTGGTTTAACTAATTTTGGTGATAAAGCGGAAAGCGAAAAGACACCTGCAATCCACCGGTCTGGGCGCGGGAAAATAACAACTCGCCGTCATTAAGACGCACAGATTCAGCGGCAATGGCAAGTCCTAAGCCTAATCCACCGGTTTCACTATGGCGGGCATCATCGGTGCGATAAAAGGCACCGGTCAGCTTATCGAGTTCATCAGCACCAACGCCGGGCCCATCATCGGAAACCACAATACTCACCGTATTATCGTCACAGAAGGTGTCTAAAGAGACGGTGCCGCGGGCATATTTAAAGGCATTTCTTACCACGTTTTCAATGGCCATAACAAAAGGCTCTTCATACACCTGCAATCGGGCTTCACATAATTGATGCTGCCATTGCATACCCAATTCTTGCGCTTCAAAGGCCGCATCTTCACACAGCTCTGACAGCAAAGCAGAAAGAGTGAGCACTTGCTTACCATCTTGAATCGCTCTTGCTTCTAAAGTAGTCAATTCTGACAAACGCTGAATGTGTAAATTCAGCAATTCACTCTCTTTTTCGGCCCTTTCTAGTAAACTGTTGAGATCAGTATCGTGGTTCTTCTTCCGTAGCAAAGCCAAGGTCATTTGTAGGCGTGTTAACGGGGTGCGCAGTTCATGAGAAATGTCGGCACTTTGGCGTTTTTGGTTTTTTATTAACGCCTCAATGCGTGAAGCCATATCATTAAACTGGCAGAAGAGTTTTACAAACTGTCCGTCGGTTTTATTGATTTCTTCTTCTTTCACTCTGTGAGCCAGTCGACCGTGTCCCACTTCATTAAACGCCTTGCCCAAACGATTTAATGGACGGGCGATGTAGCGCACTAACAGCCAGCTCATCAGCGTGGTGACAAACAAAAAAATCACCAACATGCTCCATAAAGGAAAATCTCTGAAAATATCGTTAAATTTAGGCCGTTCAGGACGCCATAAAATTAAGCGCCAGTCAGGATTACTGCTTAATGCCACAGGCCCAATTAAACGGGTCCAGGCCACATTGATCTGCTGCGGTTTGGTTTGGTGAATAAATTGCCAAATCACATTACCATTTAACTGCTCACGCAAATTATTTCGAATAGGTACGCTGGAAGCCACCAGGTTTAAATCTGTATCAACAATCATTAATTGATAAGGCATTTTGTAATTAAAGCCATTTAAGCGACGTGGTACCCGCTCTAAACGACCTTCAAGGTAAAGATCCACCCGCTGTGCAGCTTTATCCATCAACGCCACTTCCCGACTGTCCAGCGCATTGTCGCCAATTTTGCTGATAATACTGGCTGGGATAAAAATAGATAACAGGCAAACCAATAGAGTAAGCCAAAACCACCCCAACACTTTGAGGTTAAAGCTGCCCATGGAGCCTAACCTACCCTTCAACCAGGCCATAACCTCTTCCCCGCTGGCTTTTTACTTCACAGGCAGACTGCGCCGCCTGCAACTTTTTGCGTAAATTACTAATGTGAGTATCGATACTGCGATCAAACGCTTGCAACCTGCGTCCAAAACAGTGTTCTGATAATTCCGCTTTACTTATTAGCTCGCCCGGCGAGCTGCATAAATGTTTGAGTAGCGCATATTCGCTGCCGGTAAGTTCCAGATTTTGATCCTTGCACATCACCGACATTTTGGCTGTATCAATGGTGAGATCGCCAAACCGGAGGGGCGCTTTTGATGGACGCTCAGGCTCTGTTGTCTCCCGGGTGCGACGGGTAATGGCGCGGATCCGTGCTAACAGCTCTCTGTCATTAAAAGGTTTTGCCAGATAATCATCGGCCCCTAGCTCCAAACCAAGAACTTTATCCACATCATCGCCCCGAGCAGTGAGCATTAGTACCGGCAGTTCACTGTGTTGACGCAATTGCTTTAATACATCCAAGCCATTTAATTTAGGCAACATAATATCCAGCAGCACCAATTCTATGCCCGAGGTATTCAATGCCGTATTTAGCCCCGCTTCACCATCGGCACAATGTACAACCTCATATCCCGATAAAGATAAGAATTCAGTGAGCAGCTCTGCTAACGACTGATCGTCTTCAATCAATAAGATAGACATAATAAAACACGCCTCCAATAGCGTTACTCAAGGAAAATAATGCCTGACTTTTCATAGGTTCACACCTTATTTGCACTTCTTAACGTTACTTTGCATTCAATGGGGTAATCTTTAAATCGTCCTCAACGAGAGGCTTCACCCAGTAACAGGAGTACGACATGAAACGTTCAATGAAACAACTTAGCCTGGCAACATTTGCGTTACTTTTTATCGGTGCAGGTGCAAGCGGTGTTGCCCTGGCAGATAGCGGTAAAGATGCCAAACAGGCGCCCCTAATGCCACCTCAGTTGCACAGAGTCATGAAAGACATTTCGCTTTCTGATGCGCAAAAAGCCAAGCTGGCGGATATACGGGAAAAACAAAAAGCCCTGAAAAACGAATTCTGGTCAGTCTTCACTGAAGAGCAGAAGATAGCCATGCTCGAAGCCATGTCTAAACCTCAACGTGGCAAATTTAAAGGCGGTAAACCTGGCGACCGTGACGATCACCCAAGACGTGGCGATCGCGATAACGATGACGACGACATGCCTGCACCCCGTTAAGATCCTTACTACCCCAACCTCTTTAACCGCACATTCATTGTGCGGTTTTTTTGCTTTGTGACTCACCCTATCGATAGACATTGACGCACCCGCGGGCGCAACCGCGCCTATTATCCGTTGTTTTTACCAAGACAATTAGGAGAAGCATTCACACTGCCTCCTCGCGCTTCCCATTCATCAGGGGTAAAGGTATGCAGCGCTAGGGCATGCACAGATCCCTGTAATGCCTCGGCTAACAGGCCATTTACCCGTTGGTGCCGCGCTACCCGGCGCACATCGTTAAAGGCGTCGGTCACCACCGTCACATTAAAATGGCTTTGTGCTCCTGGGGGAACATTGTGCATATGGCTTTCATCCAGCACAGATAAATAAACGGGTGCAAGTTCATCGGTTAACTGTTGTTCAATAAATGCTTTCACATCTTGCATAATTACTCCGGTATCGCAGGATAAACATAGCGAAAAGTAAGGTTAATTCTCCCACCGAGGGCTTGGGTCGTCTTGTTGATGCCATGCAGATAATACCGCTGGGTATCACCTTGCATCAACAGCAGGGCACCGTGTTCCAGATTAATTCGATGGGTACGTTTGGTTTCTTTATGCTTAAAGATAAAGGGTCTACTTTCGCCAAGGGTTAACGAGGCGATAACGGGCTGTGCCCCCAATTGTGGCTCATCATCGGCGTGCATCCCCATACTGTCTTGGCCGTGACGATACCAGTTTGCCAAAACACTGTTAAACGGTTTTTTGGCTATTTGTTCACACCCCTTGCGTAGTCTATCCAAGGCAGGTGTCCACGGATGAGGCGCCATGGTTAAGCCAGAATAAGTATAGAGCGTGGTAGCATCGCCATACCAGGCTTGCAAACGTGGAATTTTAACCGGCTTACCGAATAGTTTAATGGTATCCTGTTGCCAATTTAACGATGATGCAAAGTGATGGAAATAATCACTGGCAGTGCGCTTGTCCAGCCAGTTGTCAATATACACCACGTCCGCCCCCGGCAAATTCAGCCTACGCGGAATGGGCCCACGCGTATTATCATCATCAAACAAAGAAAATTGCATATACCTAGAGCCAGAATTAATCATCATGAGCGACAATACACGTTTCGCCTGTAACGGCAAACACTTCACGCTAATTCGCCATCCGGCAAAACATCAGCATGTCAGTTTACAAGCCTGGGATAGCGCAGACGAATTAATCATTGATCATATTCATACTGCGTTGAACGGATCTGTGGGTGAATGCATTATATTCAATGACGATTTTGGAACCCTGGGCTGTTACTTTGCCGCCCAAACTCCCTGCTGGGTATCCGATTCGTGGATCGCCCATCGTTCCCTTGCCGACAATTTAGCCGGTAATGATATTCCCATGCAGTTAGCGGCCGATGAACGGGTGGCATCGCCGGTCAAAGCCATTGACTGCTTAGCCCCCTTGCCAGCTTCTCCTGATACGGTGATCATTAAAATCCCTCGTACTCTGGCCCTGTTAGAGCATCAACTCATTGCCCTGCAAAAGGTGATCACGCCACACACAACCGTGATCGCAGGGGCGAAGGTCAAAACCATTACCCGTTCCGTGTTAGCGTTATTTGAACGCTACATAGGTAGCACTAACACTTCATTAGCGAAGAAAAAATCACGCTTGATATTTACCACCGTGAGTGAAGAGAACATCGCCCAGACTGCCACATCCCCCTATCCGACAACGTGGCAAACCGAAGCACAAAACGGACAGCCGTTAACCATCACCAACCATGCCAATGTGTTTTCCAGACAATCACTGGATATTGGTGCTCGATTCTTACTGGCCCATATGTCGGTGACAAACAACGAACGCATCATCGATTTAGGTTGTGGCAATGGTGTATTAGGATTAAACGCATTAGCCCTTGCCCCGCAAGCGAAGGTCACCTTTGTGGATGAATCCTTTATGGCATTGGCTTCGGCGAAGGCGAACGTGGCAGCCAACTTCCCCGACGCCTTGGGCCAATGTGAATTTATTCCGTCAAACTGTCTGGATGGGTTAAAGCAAAAACAGGTTAGCAATTTCAGTAAAGTTTTTTGTAATCCGCCCTTTCATCAGCAAAATGCCATTACCGATCATATTGCTTGGCAAATGTTTACCGATGCCCGCACCGTTCTCGCTCGGGGCGGACAATTGGTTGTGGTAGGGAATCGCCATCTCGATTACCATGTGAAGTTAAAACGTATCTTTGGTGGTGTCACCCAATTGGCGAGCCATCAGAAATTTGTCATTCTATGTTCAGCGAAACGCTAAGGGAGATTGTTATGCTTCGTTCGTTATTTCTGGCTTTGCTGCTGGTAACCACCGCCACTGTAGCTAAAACCAAAAATGATGGCTCTCAAATCCAGCCTGATAACTACTATCCTCGGGTAAAAATGGAAACCACCATGGGTGATTTTGTGGTGGAACTTTATCGTCGCAAAGCCCCCATTACCGTGAATAATTTTCTCCGTTATGTCGCAGATAAAAGCTACGATGGTACGATTTTTCACCGCGTTGTTCCCGGATTTGTGGTTCAAGGCGGCGGCTATACCGTGGATTACGATGAAAGACCCACCTATGAGCCTATTTATAATGAATCCGGAAACGGCTTAAAAAACAGTCTGTATACCATTGCCATGGCCCGGGAGAATGATCCTCACTCTGCCACTCGCCAGTTTTTCTTCAACATGAATGACAATACCAATTTAGATCCCGGCAGAAATTGGGGTTACACCGTATTCGGTATGATTGTAGAAGGTGAAGATGTGGTGGAAAGCATGACCACCGTGCAGCGGGAATACCAGATTGCCTTAGGCGAACCTAACGCCCCGTTAGACCCCATCGTACTGAAAAAAGTCACCGTACTTCCACCCCTGTAGTTAACTTATCAACACCCCGGAAGTTTTAGGTTAAATTGAGCCAATAAAAACGCTGGGGTGTGACTAAGGGCAAAAAAAGCGTTCCCCTTTTTGTAAAGCCAAGACGCGTAAGCAACGTTTGTGATGGGGTGTTCTCACTGTGGGTCATTGCGGTAAGATAGGGCAATGAAAGGGTATCTCGTGCAAAGGTGATGACACCCCGTCCGGCCTCCAAACCAATTCCTTGGCCCCGCGCCTCAGGCAGTAAAGCAAAGCCTAAATCCGGTGATGAAAAAATCCCTCGGTTAATCAACCCACACAAACCTAACGGCCGTTTGTCCAGCTTATTTTCAATAACAAATAAGCCGTAACCGTTGGTAGCAAAATGGGTATGAGCATTGTCGATATAGGTGTTGGCGTCTTTTAGGGTATGCACCCCGCGATTACCAATATATCGCAGCCAGAGGGGATCGTGATTAAGTGCAAAAATCCAATTACGATCATCCACATGAGGCATTCGCAATACCAGTCTGGGGGTATTCAGCGACGGCATTGTTTTGCTCGATTGTTTCGACACAGAGTCATCAACATAACAGGTAACATGCCACCCAGTGTATAAAAAAACTCCCATTATGGCGAACCAAAATGGGAGTTAGTATAGCCAATCGCTACTTACGCTTCACCCGTTATCGGGATATTAGCTCACACACCAACGTAAGCAGCAGCCAGGGACTTAAAACACGGCGCGAACACCTATTGAGAAGTTACGGCCCGGTAAGGGCGCATAATCTTTCAAAAAGGACGTATGGACTCGCGCTTCTTCATCGGTAATATTGTCAGCTTGCGCAAACAATACCCAGTCAACACCTTGGGCAGCAATATCATATTCAACGCTTGCATTGAGCATGGTATAGCCGTCGGTGGCGGTTTCATAGGAAGCAACCTTGTCTTGGTCGTCGTACCATTCTACGCCCACCTCACCCGATAATGACTGGCCTTGATAGCGTAAGGTAGAACCAAGGCGCAAAGGTGGAATACGGGGCAAGTCTTCGGTAGCCAGTTTGGCGCGGATATAGTCACCGTATACCGTTAGCTTCCACGAATCATCGAGGCTAATAAAGGCTTCCGCTTCCATACCGTAAAGGTCGGCATCAGCCTGTTGGAAGTGGTACACCGGTGTGCCTTCTTCCTCTTCTTCCTCTTCGCCTTCTTCGTGATCATGCTCTTCTGTAATTGCCAGTAAGCCGGTAGCACTTTCATAAATATAGTCATCGGTCTGGGTATAGAAGAATGACACCGTATAACCCCAATCGCCGCCAAATTTACGTAATGTAAGATCAAGGTTGGTACTGACTTCTTTTTCTACATCCTGTAGCGTATCGAGCAACTCACCGTCGTCGTCAAGCTCAAACACCAGACCTAATTCGTACGTCCGCGTGGCAATGTGCTGACCACCAGAAAATAACTCTTGTTGGCTCGGCGCCCGTTCGTTATGAGACAAGGTTAATGCCGCAGAATAGCCGGGGGTATATTCCCAGTTTGCGCCGGCAGAAAGCGATACACTGGTGAAATCGTAAGTAGGAAAATCAAACGTTAGAATTTCTTCTTCATGCTCTTCTTCTTCATGATCTTCGTCTTCATCCGCATGCTCTGCATGAAACTCAATTTCAGTGTCATCGGCATCGTAACGGGTTTGCTCTACCCGCGCCCCTAACTCAAATAACACCTCGCCCACGGTTTTCTGTTCAATTAGAAATCCGGCAAAGGTATCTGTGGTGGTGGGGGGTGAAAAGGCTTCTTCACCGATGGCTTCATAATCGCCGTTGGTATACTGAAGGCCAAATACGCCATGCCATCCATTTATACCGTTATGGGTGGCGGACAATTTTAAATTTGTGCTGTCGTTGTTAAATTCAGTGCCTACGACACCGTCTTCAATTTCAACATGGGTGTAGTCTGTGTAAGCGGCCATAAAGCGCACATTATCAATGCCATCAACCGGTGAAGACCATTCCCCAGCCATTTGATAGCGGGTCATATCCACATCGATTTTTGTGCCTTCCTCGTGCTCTTCTTCCTCTTCCTCTTCTTCCTCATGTTCGTGCTCATGAGAATGACCCGGAACGCCGTACAGGTTATCCAGTCTTTCTACGGAAAAACCAATATAACCTTCGTCCTGAATATAGCTCACACCGGCAGTAAAATCGGTAGTATCCATATCACTGCTGGCAATTTCCCCTTTCACTTCATCGTCATCCGGTTCGACCGAGGCATATCCAGGCACTTCTACGTTGTCGGTTTTGCGTTTAAAACCATCGAAATGAAAGGCAAAATCCTCCACGCCGGTGGTCACGTCCACCTTACCGAATTTGCCGTTATCCACGGTGGAGTAACGCACTTCCGCTTCGCCTTCTGTGCCATAAGGCATTTCCTTAGGGATACGCTTATCAACAACGTTCACCACGCCGCCGATGGCACCAGAGCCGTACTGCAAGGTTGCAGGGCCACGTAATATTTCCACCTGGGTAGCGCTGGAGGTGCTCGCTGCCACGTTATGATCGGGCCCAATACGTGATGCATCCCCCACATCCAAACCATTTTGCACAATTTTCACTCTGGGGCCGCTGGCACCACGAATAATCGGGCTACTTGAGACCGGTCCGTAATAACTAGAATGAACACCGGGGCTGGTTTTAAGGGTTTCACCCAAAGTCGGCTGTTGCTTGCGACGCAATTGCTCAGCGCTGATAACCGATACAGGGGTAACGCTTTCTAATACCGAGTTCTGCAATGCCGACGCTGTTACTGTGATATTTTCAATTGAGGCTGGCAATAGAACAAAGTCAAGTTGCTGATCGGTACTTATGTTACCGAGATCTTTGTCACCATGAAGATACTTAGTGGTGGCAACATGCACATGTACATTTTCTTCAGGGATATTCTCTAAAGCGTAGTTCCCCTGTTCATCGGTAACAACGATAAGGCGCGAACCTTCCACGGAAACCTTAGCGCCAACAATGGGCGAGCCAGATTCATCGGTAACCTTACCACTAATGGTCGTGGCAATAGCGGGCAGACTGCACGTGGCCATCATAGCCAAGGCAAGAGAAGTCGGTTTAAACATGTTTTTTATTCTCGTTACAACAAAATGCGTGTGAGTGATGTTATAACATTTTTAAACGAATCGACTTTTTCGTCAATGCTTTTAATCATTCTTAATGAATGATTTATCAATAGTATAAAATTTTACGGCTAGCATGAGGCAATAAAAAGCATAATAAACAAGAGAGTAGAATTAAAGTGACGGGTTTATCGGCAGCACAATATTATGCCACCTAGTGGAAAAGGTTGGGAGGGAAGTACGTTACGCCCGTGATACAGGAAAGGCCAGCACTTCCTCAATATGAGATGCATTAATTTGCAGCATGAGCAAGCGATCTACGCCCATGGCAACCCCTGCACAAGCAGGTAGCCCCGCCTCCAGTGCACTGAGAAAATGCTCATCCATAGGCATAGGCGGTAATCCTTGGGCTTGGCGCAGTTGGTTATCTCGCATAAAACGGATGCGTTGTTCGTGAGCATCCCGCAGTTCATTGAACCCGTTCGCCAACTCGATACCTTTGTAATACACCTCAAAACGATCCGCCGTTCTTGGATCTTCCCGATTAACTTGGGCTAGGGCGGCTTGGGATACCGGAAAACCGTACACGAAACAGGGTTTGTCCTGCCCTATCTTAGGTTCGATATATAGGCTAAACAGCAATTGCAACAAGGTATCGATATCATCGGGCATGGCCGAAGCCATGTCTAAACCCAACGCCTCTGCCCGCTGCTGGAGCTGGCTAAGGGTAACGGTTAGGGGATCCATGTCCAGCTCACGGATAAATACGGCCTGATAACTGATTTTTTCAGCGCTTTTTGTCTGTAATACCCGCTGGAGTAAGTGATCAACGTCCACCATTAACTGATGATGATCAAAACCCGGTCGATACCATTCTAACAGGGTAAATTCCGGGTTGTGGTAACGTCCTGCGCCTTCGTGACGAAAAGCTTTACAGAGCTGATAGATCGCACCGCTTCCCGCGCACAACAACCTTTTCATGGCATATTCAGGGGATGTTTGTAGGTACAAGGTTTCCTGATTACCCTGCTCACTGAAGTGAAAGGCGGTGGAAAAGGCATCAATATGCACATCCGTTACCGTACCGTGAGACAACAAGGGGGTTTCAACTTCCAGCACCCCTTCTTCGGCAAAAAAACAGCGAATAAGGTGCAACAATTCAGCCCGTTGTTTTAGGGCTTTCACGGATGCAGAAGGCATCCCAAAATCCATGGGGGTAGTCATACTAATGTAGCGCGGAGCAAAGATGCTCCGCTGCCAATAAACTACTTTTGAACCCGAGAGACGTATTCACCGTTACGGGTATCCACACGAATAACCTCACCGGTCTGAACAAACAAAGGAACGCGCACAACTGCGCCAGTAGAAAGGGTGGCGGGTTTGCCGCCTGTGCCTGCGGTATCCCCTTTTAATCCAGGATCGGTTTCGACGATTTCTAATTCAACAAAATTAGGCGGCGTAACAGTAATAGGAGAACCATTCCACAAAGTAATGGTGCAAACGTCATTTTCTACCAGCCATTTGACATTCTCGCCAACGGCTTTTTCATCGGCAGCGATTTGTTCGAATGTATCGTTATTCATAAAGTGGTAGAATTCGCCGTCGGTGTACAGGTAGGCCAGTTCCGTATCTAATACGTCAGCGCCTTCTACTGATTCACCAGAACGGAAGGTTTTCTCAAGAACCTTCCCTGAAATAAGCTTACGAATTTTAACTCGGTTAAACGCCTGGCCTTTACCCGGTTTAACATATTCGTTTTCCAGAATGTTACAAGGCTCGCCATCAAGCATGATTTTGAGGCCGCCTTTAAATTCATTAGTGCTGTAAGAAGCCATATATCCTCTGCCAATACATAAAGGTGTAAATACGAAGTGGCGCAAATAATACCTAAAAATCCGCTGTCTGTAGAGACTAACTGGCAAAAAGAATTAGCAAGTGCGTTTACCACGCCTGAAGAATTACTCCAATTTCTTAATCTCAATAGCGAAAATGTGCAGCATCACAGTGCTGCCAGGCAGCTATTTCCCATGCGTGTACCGCGGTTTTTTGCGTCATTAATGGAAAAGGGAAACTGGCATGATCCCCTTTTGCGTCAGGTCCTTCCATTAGCCGATGAATTCAATGTGTCTCCCGGCTACAGCACGGATCCCTTACAGGAACACAACACCGCCGGACGGGGGCTGTTACACAAATACCAAAGCCGTGTGTTATTTATTGTGCGCGGTGGCTGTGCGGTTAACTGTCGCTATTGTTTTCGTCGCCACTTTCCCTATCAAGCGCATTCGGTGAGGAAGCATGAATGGGAAGACGCACTGGACTATGTCAGCGCTGATAGCGCCATTAACGAAGTGATCTTTTCCGGCGGCGATCCGCTTATGGCAAAAGACAGCCATCTGGCCTGGCTCGCTGAAAAGGTAGCAGCAATTCCTCATATCAAACGGTTGCGTATTCACACTCGTTTGCCGGTGGTCATGCCTTCTCGGCTGGACAAGGAATTTGAACAATGGCTTACGGCATTACCTATTCAAACGATTCTGGTATTACATGCCAATCATGCCAATGAATTTAGTGACGAATTAAAAACCCGCCTTCTTTTACTTCGTCAACAGGGTGTTACCTTGTTGAATCAAGCGGTGTTATTGAAAGGTGTGAATGACTCAGTGACGGCCTTATGTGAGTTGCAAGAAGCATCCTTTGACGCTGGCGTATTACCCTACTATTTATATTTACTGGATAAAGTACAAGGCGCAGCCCATTTTGATGTCAGTGACGAACAGGCGCGAACACTGATGGCAGGCATGATACAGCGTCTTCCCGGTTTTCTTGTTCCCAAACTCACCAGAGAGATTGGAGGACAACCCGGGAAGACCCCTGTAGACTTACGGCTTCATCCTTAACTTATGCGAACGTGTCCACATTTGCGCCAACCGCAGGGTTGGCCGATGAAGATTTTGGTACGTCAGCGGCTGTTTCCAGCAGCTGAAGCGTCGCTTGTCCCTCTTGTTGCTGCTGACTTTTAGCCATTTTGAGAGAAGCCAGTTCAAGCGATGCACCGGACGTTCCAGAGGCATTTGCACCTTGTAGATCCATACCAGTTTCCTTTGTTGCTTGTAGCAAAGTAAAAAAGTAGGCAAAATTGCCCGCTTTCGTAGGGCTATCGGCCATATGTTTATTAACTTTAGCAGAGATTTGGAGCACCATGCAGGCAATCAACGCACAACTTCAAGACACCATACAAACCTTGTACCGAAAAGCCATTGATGCAGATGCAACACTCGATGCGTTGCAACAGGCCCAAAAAGGGAAATTTAAGGCGGTATTTGCAGATGACAGCGGTTTTGAAACCAAAGCCAAACGCTTTTCGCCTTATGTGGAAGAAATTGCCCGTGATTGGCAGGAACTTAAAACCCAGTCCGAGGAAGATTTTAAAGCCGGCTTACCCCAATTGGTTAAAAAGATCGAACTCGCCTTAAAAACCATCACCCAGTTTAAGGCGGTTAGCAAAGATTAAGGGCTTCACTGATACAGGGGGATCTGTCTGAGTCGCTGACGAATACGCTCCACTTCCTGTAAATAAGCAGGGCTGTCTACCTTTTCATACTTATCGATAAACGCTTGTTTTGATAGGCCCTCTACTAACCCATCAATAGCAGGCATGATGGTATTTTCGTCTTGAATTACGCTCAAGGTTTGCTGAAAAGCCCGGGCAGTTTCTGGTGTGGTGGCTACCCGAGCAAACTCTACCCCTGCCATATCGGCAGTAAGGTCTACAAAGGAATAGCCACTTCCGCCCATGGCCCGGTCCATCAATTCTTTAAATTCGCCAATGGCGAGGGTGACGCCCTGCTCACTGAGCACTTTTAACGCCGCCGAGATCAAAAAGTGGCGAGCTAAATCGTTACGTCCCCGTAATTGAGGCAATGAAGCTGGGCGCAAGGCCTTGTCAGCATCCGGTTGCACATCACCGACAAAGTTCGCCACACGGTGATGGCCGATAAAAATGGCCAACGCCAAAATAGCGGCTCGATTATGGGTCACAGCGGTTTCTTGGGTACTTTTTTGCTGAGCCCGCTTCATGGTTAAACGTACAAATTCAATCATTGGCTGAGGGGTGTCAGCCAACGTAATATCTTGCCAAGAAATATAGCGCAAATAGTAAGCGGTAAGATCCCGTAATTCATCGTCTTGGTCGACGGTTAAACCATTTTTAACTTCATTTAGCTGACGTAAAAAACCGTCCAAAGGACGCAAGGTGACCGACACACTCTGGTTGTCCATGCTGACGTTCTCTACTTGAGTACGTGCCTGAGTAGCAATATCACTGTTAGTCCACCGATTCACTAGCCATTCCACCAGCGATACTGCAAGTTCACCGGGTACATATAAGTCGCCAATTTTCAGTTTATCCAGCACAAACCGGTCGGCGGGAACAATGGTTGAATCGATATTGATATAACCTTTAAAGCTGGCAAAAGGGATGGCCAGGCTGGCTTTCACCTGAGTGCCGCTAGGCGCCACCTTCACATAACCGCGAAATTCCGATTTCGCCCGTTGTAAGAACCCCACAATAGAATCGATTTGCTGGGTAGAGACAGTGATAACATGACCTTGATGACGATCCTCGATACTGGTTGTTACCTGTTCGAGTAAATCATGAACGGTATCTGCGTCAGCCACTTGTTCGGCAGCCTTGACCTGTACCAACGGCTCGGCCTCAATCACGAGTGCGATGATCCCCACTACGACGATTGTTAGCAGAACAAAAACTAATAAAAACCCACGAATTATGCGCAACCCACACCGCCTTTTATTTTCAACGCTGCTATTTTTCGTTAATTAATGTGCAATTTCAATCTTAAATTCTCTGTTTAACGAATGATTAGAAGGCTTTGACCCACCAATGTTGTAAGGAATGATATCGTTCAGTGGCATCTGAAAAGTCATGCTCCTGTGAATACACGGTAGGGATCACCACGGTGGGAAGCCCAGCTCGCAACGCCGCACGCATGCCATGTTCAGTATCTTCAACGGCGACGCATTCGCTGGCAGTACGATTTAACCGTTTCATCGCCAATTGATAGCAGTCTGGGGCAGGCTTGCTATTTGCCACATCTTCCACCGTCACCGTTGTACTAAACATATGCTTTACACCGTATGTGGATAGCGTACGCTCTACAGACAAACGACTTCCAGCCGTGACAATGGCTAATTGATATCCGGCATCGTAGGTTTTTTTAATCATCGACAGGGCATAGGGCATCAGTGGAAATGCCTGCTTTGCCAAATACTCCCGAGTTTTTTGGTGTTTTTGCTCTGCCAATGCCGCCGGATCAATGGTCATGGAAAACGCATTTACCGCATCCACCGCGTTTTGCGCTACCGGTATGCCCGCCATCACTTGTGTATAAAAACTGTCGGTTAACACGACGCCATAACTGGCGAGCAAATCCTGCCAAATAGTAAAATGGGCTTGTTCTGAATCAATGAGCGTACCATCATGATCAAATAGAATAGCTCGGGTTGTCTTTGAAATGGCATGTTTTTCTTGCATGTTAGTTACTCTGTTTTTGTGAAGTTTTACGTTTTGCTCGTATCATCAGTAGCTTACCTATTATCCACTCATCGCAAAGCTATTGAAATAAAATAATTTTTACCGCAAATTTGTTACTATCGTCATGGATAGTCTGATTCTTTTCATCAGAGGTACATATGGACGTGATAACGCTAAAACTTTGTACGTTTGCACTTTGTTCTGTGCTCACTATTTCATGGATAGGCGTGCAGCGTACCAATGTGAATGATGAACCCCTGCGCAACTGGACGTTAGTCAGTATCTGCTTTGTTTGCTATGCCGGTGTCGCTGTTGCCGGCGATGTGTATTTTTCCAATACCACCACGTTACTCCCCAGCCTTTTTCTCGTGGCAGCCCATGGATTTATCCTCAATGGTTTATCTGCCCATATTTATGCCAAAAAACGCTACCTTACTGGCATTGTTTGCGTAGGTTTGGTGGCTTTCGTCCACGTCCTGTTTCCCCGCAACGCCCCCCTTTCCCTGGCCTTCACATTAGGATCT
>NZ_JBAHZB010000239.1:0-898 GCF_036697315.1 Alteromonas sp. 14N.309.X.WAT.G.H12 | reverse complement strand
GCCTTTATGTATAAAACTCTTAATCATGACTCTATTGTAACCTCAGGGGTTACGGATTGCTAGCGTAATTTTTGTGACCGCATAACGCCCCACATAAGGGGCCGTAATGTAGTTGTTATTTTTGTTGTAGCGTAGCGTGAAACAACAAAACAAACAACGCAATGGAGGTCCCAGCTGCGTCAGCAGCGAACTTGATGTGATTGTTATATGCCTTAATGCTCGATACCTACCCGCAGCTTTGCAATTTCAAAAGAAAGTACAAAACCAAATGTAGCAAGAAGACCTAAACACCTACCTCTATCGTCTTCACAATCTTTAAATTTGAGGTACATGTCAGGTCGTCGATTTTTTACGTACGAATCCGTTTGTATTAGTTCTTGATACTCAAATCTAGGCTTAGTGATATCGTGAGCCAAAGAATTTCTAACTTTCTTAATCTCATTCAAAGGCTGGACTAGCTTCCGGTAATCTTCAATGTCCTCACCTTCCTCGGGCGTGTAGAGTTTTAAAAAATCTTTAAAAACGTCGATTTTCGCACCCAACATCTTCTTTTCTATATCGTCATCAATGATTTTAAGAAGATTTACTAACTTAAACTCAATTAGCAGTACAATTGTGAAAAACATACCAACCAATTCATAGTCTTCTTTATCTCGCCCTCTCGCCCATTTATTCCCTTCAACCATTAGTTCTTTTAATTGATCACCGATATCAATTGGTTCATCCGATTGAATATAGCGAATCGACTTATATTCTTTTTTCTTTTTACGCTTGTAATAGCCAAGCATATTCAAGAGCTTTTCCACAATGCCTCCAGCGGCATATAACACCAAATTGAGCGGCGTTGCCCGCTTTTGGCAATGTCCGCTTGAATTTTATTGTTATGTGTCACCCACTA
>NZ_JBAHZB010000238.1:0-955 GCF_036697315.1 Alteromonas sp. 14N.309.X.WAT.G.H12 | reverse complement strand
ATGCCAACTAAATTGTAATTCGAAATGCTGGGGTTTAGTGCCTAGCACCGTGGTCCCCACTTTATAGGCGCCATAAAAAATGGGAGGCATGGTAAACGGGTTGGTGATCCACACCGTGGCCACGGATAAGGGGAGATTTGCCCGAAAAGGAATAGCCGTTGCCGCCGATAGCCACATTTGAAAAGGAACAGGCCAGAAGGCAAAAAACAACCCGATGCCAAATGCGTGTGCGGCCGAACGGCGATTAAGGTGCCATAAGTTAGGTTCATGTAAAACCGTGCCAAAGATCCGTAGCGCTTTGTTGCGTTTGATCGTTTGATGGTCAGGCAAAAATCGACGTATAAATTTTCTAGGCATAAACAGTTAATTTCACATTAAACGAATGAATGCAACAACATGAAGCAACACTCAATGGCGTATCTGAGCGCGTTCTGTGTGACCGCTATTTCAGCCAGATGGTGGCCCGTGCTACCTGCATTTAGCTGGCTTATTATGTCGGCAATACTTGTTGCTGTCATCCACATCCCTTCGATAAATAAAGTGGTCTGCTCATTGGTACGCCACTATGGCTGTAACAGATTGCTATGCTGTGCGTACAAGGTTAAACCCGAACATAGCGCGTTCACTATTTTTTTATTTAGCGGGATGCTCTCTGGAATGATATGGATGGGAAGTGTAGGGCATTGGTACTTATTTTGGCAACTCCCGGAACTTAAAATTCAACAAGATGTCATACTTACGGGTCGAATTGTCGAAATTCGACTATTTGATGCACATCAACAAGCCCTTTTGGCTGTCGAAAAATTAGACCATGAGCGATTTTACGGCAATGCCCTGCTATACATTGACAATGAAATTGGTCTTTTTCAGCCCCATCAGCATGTTCAGTTTCACACCAAATTAAAACCAGCCAGTACGTTAGTAAATCCCGCCACAGACGCCCGTAGTTCCCTTG
>NZ_JBAHZB010000237.1:0-969 GCF_036697315.1 Alteromonas sp. 14N.309.X.WAT.G.H12 | reverse complement strand
CCATAAACCGCGCCTTTGCTCAAAAAGTTACGGAGAATGGGGAGCAACTTTAACACATTAGGATAAACGACTTAATAAACTGGACGTATCCCAACGTCCCCCGCCAGATTTTTGTACATCGGCGTAAAATTGATCTACCAACGCGGTGAGTGGCAGTGTAGAGCCATTTCTACGGGCTTCATCTAGCGCAATGGCGAGATCTTTTCGCATCCAATCAACCGCAAAACCAAATTCATATTCACCTTTCAACATGGTTAATGCTCGGTTTTCCATTTGCCAGGATTGTGCAGCACCTTTAGAAATAACTTCAATGACCGCATCACAATCCAAGCCCGCCTGTTGGCCGAAATGCAACGCTTCGGCTAAACCTTGAACAATCCCGGCTATACAGATTTGATTCATCATTTTTGCCAGCTGACCACTGCCTGTGGGCCCTAAACGTTGACTATGACGGGCATACACATCCATTACGGGCTTTATTCTGTTAAACACCTCATCTGTACCGCCAACCATGATAGTCAATTGACCATTCACGGCGCCAGCTTCACCACCAGAAACCGGCGCGTCAAGAAAACCGATGTTGCGCTGTTTTGCTTCACTACCAAGCTGTCTTGCTACCGTGGCCGAAGCCGTAGTGTGATCCACCAGTACCGCGTCGGCTTTCATATTATCTAACGCCTTGGTGGCCACCGCCAACACATCGTTATCATTTCCAACGCACATAAAAACCACGTCGGCATGACTAACCGCGGATTCAATCGTTGCCGCCTGCGCACCTTTGTAGGTATCCTGCCATCGCTGTGCTTTTTCTTGCGTGCGATTGTAAACGGTCACATTAAAACCGGCTTTTTGTAAATGACCTGCCATGGGAAACCCCATCACGCCTAATCCCAGAAAAGCTACATTGGTTGATTTCATCTTCTTCCTTTTAAGGTGCATTCTATACAGAAAATATCTGCTATCTTATCA
>NZ_JBAHZB010000236.1:0-982 GCF_036697315.1 Alteromonas sp. 14N.309.X.WAT.G.H12 | reverse complement strand
TTATCAATAACCCGTGCGCCCATCCAAACTCCGCGAGGCACAAGTATTTGCGGTACCTGGCCCGCTGCAATGTCGTTCCCTAGTACTCGTATTTCATCGTGACCGTCGGGGTAAAGCAGGAGAATTTCAGCGGGTGCCCCTCCGTAATAATGCCAGATTTCATCAGTATTGAGCCGATGCAGTGCAGAAAAATCCTCAACCGTCAGAAGTGATAAGATTGCGGTATAGGCATAGCGTGGACTATCGTATCGGCGGGCAATAGCTCCTTCTACAACTTCGTTACTTTTCGCTGATTGTACAAACCATGGACCTTCATGGGGAATATGCTGCATGTTGAAATGCTGGATAATTTGCTGGGCCTCAGCGGAAAGTTGACTGCTTTGGGCACTTGTGGCCGGTGCATTTATTGCTATAGCCAGTGTCAGGGCCGCGGCTACCACACGAAGTTTTTTCATAACAGCTCCATAAAAACGAATTAGTTAGCGGTGTATGTTAATCCTAATACGGGATCAATTATTGCGCACACAAAAGTGTGGCTGAAAAATAACCCCCGAAAATGCAGAGGTTAGCATTTTTCAGGGAGTCATTATGTTTATGTGCCTAGAAGGGGTTAAATGAATAGTCAAAATCAAACCCTAAAAGCCACTGCTTTAAAGCGTTTTTTTGGTGTCAATGTAATCCATAGTTAGGTTTACTAATACTGCGACACCTAGTTTTAGGCCTTTATCATCGGCAATAAAACCTGGTGAATGCAGCGGTGCGGCTTTTTCTTTTTTTTATTCTACTTGTTATTTAAATCAATAATCGAATTTACGAGAATCTACATGCTCACCTTCAAGCCTACTTATTTTTGTCTTTGACAGACAATGCCATTTTGGAATGGTGTAATGACTTTATTGTATCTGCTGTCAACGGTAATCTAATTTAGACCCACTTAGCGGTAAAGTAAAATTGACCCACCTTTAGCGTTTATACTTCATTT
>NZ_JBAHZB010000235.1:0-1003 GCF_036697315.1 Alteromonas sp. 14N.309.X.WAT.G.H12 | reverse complement strand
GGGGTAAGGCAAGCATTAAGCGAGGCCACCACCAACCGCGACTTTTTTTGCGAAATTTTTGATAGTTAACATCCCGAGTGCATAATTCATCGCCATGGGTTAACAAGGTCGGTTTGCCGTACAGGTCAACCACGGTTTGTTCCGGCAGTATGGTCATGCCGGCTTTTTTAGCCCAGCCGTCACGAATGGCAAAATCCCGATTCCCATGAATAAAGTACACAGGTGTGGTGCGGCTTACCGCTTTAAAGGCGTTGGCAATGGTGGTGTTAAATGGGGTGACATTATCGTCACCAATCCACACTTCAAATAAGTCGCCAAGCACATAGAGTGCGTCTGCTTGCGGGGCTTCGTGTTCTAAAAACGACAGCAAGCATTGGGTAATATCTGTGCGATCTTCGCTTAGGTGTAAATCGGCAATGAAATAAGTAAATGGCATGGAGTAACAACATAGGTAAGGGGCGATAATTTCGCCCCAAAAAGGAGATTATTCAGTAATAACCGCTTGTTCGATGATAACTGGCTCAACAGGCACATCCTGATGATATCCGTTCGTTCCGGTTTTCACATTCTTTATTTTTTCTACCACATCCATGCCTTCAACCACTTTACCAAAGGCACAGTAACCCCAACCATGCATATTCTCCGCAGTGAAATTAAGAAAATCGTTATCTTTCACGTTGATGAAGAACTGGGCGGTGGCTGAATGAGGATCATTTGTACGGGCCATTGCGATGGTACCTTGTTCATTGGCAACACCGTTGTTGGCTTCGTTGGCTATTGGATCTTTGGTGGGTTTTTGTTCCATATCAGCAGTCATACCACCACCTTGGATCATAAAACCGTCAATGACACGGTGGAAAATCGTGTTGTCGTAAAAACCGTCTTTTACGTAACTAAGAAAGTTCTCCACGGTAACGGGGGCTTTATCGGCAAATAACTCTAGGGTGATATTTCCGAAATTTGTTTTAAATGTGACCATTGGCGTCCTTTGTTTTATATCTTC
>NZ_JBAHZB010000234.1:0-1017 GCF_036697315.1 Alteromonas sp. 14N.309.X.WAT.G.H12 | reverse complement strand
ATTGCTTGACCATGTGTCGTGCAAGCTCTTTCCATTTTACTCGATAAACCATTGAACTATCCTTGGTACATAACGCCCCAAGAAGGGGCAATAACATGTGGGCTATAATACGGAACGAAGTGACGGGAGCCCACGTGTTATTGTCCCACTTACTTGGTTTGTTAAATGCCATACTCGCTCGATAGTTTCTCTAACCAGCGAGGTGAATGTTCTTTTGTGAACCAGCGTAGCATTTGTATCGATGCTAGCGGATAAATTGTAATGTCACTATTGTTCAGAAACTGGAAATATAGTGTATCGCTATTTAAAACTTGTTGATCAGAATACTTCATATGAATAGTTGCATCACGGGCAACTTTTAACTTTTTGTAGGGTTCCCACGGGCGCTTTCCCTTAGGAGTACTAGTTTTTAATACTTTGGGTAAAACAACAGATAATTTCTCTTCTGTCGATAGCTGGCGCTCAAGTTCGCTCGGAGATAAAAACTCTCTTTTCTTCCTCTTTATTTCCATACCCTCTTTCATGTGACGTGAAATAGAATGGTTACAAAATAGCTCTAGGGTTTGATATGCAAAAGTTACTGCAACCATACATTCTTCGAAATAATCAAAAAGTGATTCATGACACTCGCTCAAAACTGCCAAGCCTGCCCCTTCGGGTGTTGAAGATGATATATAAGTAATTAACTTTCGTAATTCATTAGCTCGATTAGCAGCTTTTAAAGATTGATTCAAAGCCATCGCTGTTGAGCTTGGCAAAATTAAGCTTACTAATTCCCCATTTTGATTTCGTACAAGGCTTGATTGATACATCGGCGTGCCAGCTTTGTGACTAGGACCTCCTGGGTATGCTTCAGGAAGATCTTCAGAGAGAGTAGATACAGCAGCAATACGGTAGTCACCCAAATTGTCCTTCATAGCACCAAGCTCCATATGGCATTTAACACCCACATAAGGGGCAGTAATACGTGGGCTAAAATTTGGAGCGAAGCGACAGAGCCCACGTGTTACTGTCCCA
>NZ_JBAHZB010000233.1:0-1056 GCF_036697315.1 Alteromonas sp. 14N.309.X.WAT.G.H12 | reverse complement strand
GGATGCCCCTTCATAATCGGTACGTATTGTTAATGTGGGATAGGATAGCTCCGGTAACAGACTCAACGACAAGCGGCTTAAAGAAACCATGCCGAATAACAATATCGCTGCGGTAAACATGGCGATAGCCACAGGCCGCTTCACGGCCAGATCCACAATATTCATGTGCTTGCTCCTAAAGGCCGGTTAACCGTTTACAACATCCACGGGGGTTTGGTCTTTTAGGTTCTGGTGGCCATAGGTGATCACCGATTCACTGCCCACAAGTCCACTGATCACTTCTACCATATTGCCTTCTTCGAAACCGAGGGTAACGGGCACTTTAAGGGCTTTTCCTTCCCTGACCACAAAGACGGTATTTTCGTTATCGATACTCACCAAGGCTTGGCGGGGCAGGAGCGTCGTATTTTCATGGGTGGCGTAATTGAGAGCTACTTCGCTAAACATACCGGCTTTTAACTTGGCGTGGGAATTGGGGACGTTTAGTGTCACTTTAAATGTTCCCGTGGTTGCATCAATGACTGGGCTAATGCGGGACACAAAGGCGGTGACGGTTTCATTATTTAATGCCGGAAGGGAAAGGGTAGCTTGCTGATTTATTTTAATATGAGGTAACTCACTTTCCGGGAGATAAACAACACCTTGTAATGATTGCTGCTGCACAATATGGAACATGCGCTCTCGTTGAAAAGACTCAGTGAGGTTGCCCACTTTGGCGTTTCGTTCAGCAATAAAGCCGCTAATGGGGGCCGTAATGGTGGTTTCTTGCAGATCAAGTTGTGCCAACTCGACGTTTGCTTTTGCCGCATCATAGGAGGCCGCCAGCTTTTCATATACATCGTCACTCACTAACTTACGTGAATAAACTAGGTTTACCTTGGCCAATTCTTGCTCGATACCTGCCAAATCCGCTTTGGCTTTTAACAAGTTTAATTCATAGCGCCGTCTGTCTAACTGCGCCAAAACTTGCCCTTTTTCAACATAATCACCTTCTTCTACGAGGATCCTTTCAATAATTCCCGATGCGCGGGCCACCACAAACGCTTCCTGCTGGGC
>NZ_JBAHZB010000232.1:0-1060 GCF_036697315.1 Alteromonas sp. 14N.309.X.WAT.G.H12 | reverse complement strand
GGTACAGACCCATCAGTATGATCCATTCGGCCAGCCACAAAACAGCAGCGATTCTCGATTTAGATATACCGGTCAAACTTTAATAGAAGGTACTGAGCTTTATTACTACAAAGCACGGATTTATCATCCAAAGCTAGGGCGCTTCCTGCAAACTGACCCTGTGGGCTATGAAGATCAGATGAATCTTTATGCTTATGTGGGGAATGATCCGATTAATATGACAGATCCAACTGGTAAATTTGGAGTTGTTGGATTTGCCATAGGCTTTCTTGCTGATTCTGTTGCGCAAGTTGTAACTAAAGGGGTAGATAATTTCAGTCTACAACAGGCTGTAATAAGTGGGGCTGTCGGAGCGGTAACAGGAGGATTGACATCGCTTGCTAAGTCAAGTGTGACAATTGGAACAAAAGTTGTTGCCACTCAAACTGAAAAAGCCATTGCTACATCATTTATTGCAGCTGGCACAGCAACCGCAGGAGGAACAGGATACGCAGTTAATGAATCTTTAAATGGAAATTCACCAACGCTGCAAGACACAATGGTCAACGGGGCATTAACTGCTATTGGGCCAGGTCAGCAAACAAGTAATGCCATTAAAGGTTTCAAGGAATTTGCTCAAGATACTTTCGGATCGCTGGATAATAAAATGACAGACCTTGCTTCAGACTTAGTTGGAGATACTGCGTCTAAAACTCTTGACTCTGAGTTAAATAAGTAAACTAAAATCATTTCTGGGTTTAATAGATGAATATAGAAAACAATAACTTATTCAGAAGGCCGCTTAAGTACGCTTTGTGGAGCACTGTTGTCATAATGATTTTTGTTTCGCTAAGGCTTATGATCGGTGAGCGTGTAGGAACACTTGGCGAGATTTTTCTAAGATTTATTCTCGCTTGGCCTTTTGTTTTTGTTTGTGTCTACATCATATTTTTATTGTATTTGTATTTTAATCCAGATGCGGATAAGCCACGGCGCTAGAATCTTTTTAATCCAAAGCCTCGCTCGTGCGGGGCTTTTTTTCTGGCTCTCTTTAAGTGCCGAAGTGGCTAGAATCTGCGAA
>NZ_JBAHZB010000231.1:0-1067 GCF_036697315.1 Alteromonas sp. 14N.309.X.WAT.G.H12 | reverse complement strand
GGTTGAACCTAACCCTGAATTTACTACATTAATGAAAGCGGTGAGCGTAGCCCGTGAAAATAACATTAACTTCATTTTGGCCGTGGGCGGCGGCAGCGTAATTGACGGCGCGAAGTTTATAGCCGCGGCCGTTAACTTTGAAGGCGATCCATGGGATATCTTAGTGAAAGGCGCTGCCTTTGAAAACCCATTGCCTGTGGGTGCAGTACTGACCTTGCCAGCCACTGGCTCAGAGAGCAATGGCAACGCGGTGGTCAACCGTTCAGAAACAGCACAAAAACGTGCGTTTTCTTCTGAAACCGTGCAACCGGTTTTTGCGGTTCTCGACCCGGAGTTCACCTATTCACTGCCGCCACGACAAGTATCAAACGGCGTTGTGGATGCCTTTGTTCACGTCATTGAGCAATACCTGACTTACCCGGTCAATGCTCCCTTACAAGACCGCTTTGCCGAAGGCATTTTACAAACGCTGATCCAGGAAGGGCCAAAAGCCCTGGCGACACCTGAAGATTACGACGTACGCGCCAATGTGATGTGGTCAGCGACCATGGCCCTGAATGGCCTTATTGGCAAAGGTGTGCCGCAAGACTGGAGCACCCATATGATTGGCCATGAGCTAACCGCCCTGCACGGCCTTGATCACGCCGTTACCTTGGCGATTGTGTTACCTTCGCTTATGTTTGTACAACGGGACAAGAAGGCAGAAAAGATCCTGCAACTCGGTGAGCGGGTATTTGATATCAAGGAAGATAACAAAGAAAAAGCCATCGACTTGACCATAAAAGCGGTGCAGGATTTCTTTGAAACCATGCAGATCAAGACCCGATTATCGGATTACAACATTGAAAAGTCGGCCATTGACGGCCTGATCGCGAATCTAGAACGCAATAATCTTACGGCGTTAGGCGAGCATGGCGATATTGACCTTGCTAAAGCTCGTGAGATCCTAACGCTCGCGGCATAAGCCATATTCTTGGGGTGCCAGCAGGGCGTTTATTTCAGCCCTGCGGGGTACCCAAAGAAGCCTTTTGGGCCTCTTACCAAGCCTATGGAAGCCTGCAGATGAG
>NZ_JBAHZB010000230.1:0-1102 GCF_036697315.1 Alteromonas sp. 14N.309.X.WAT.G.H12 | reverse complement strand
GTATTCCCTGCGATGGTGGGCGTGGCGTCATTGCCTAATCCGGGATCGGTTACCGTTAACGTTGGCGCAGTGGTATCCACAGACCCATCTTCATTTGCGGTGATGCTATTACCCGCATCGTCGGTGGCGCTGACAGCAACCGTATAATCACCTTCGGCGAGTGCCGTTGGGACATCAGCACTGAACGAACCGTCTGCTTGGACAGTGGCGGTAAAGGTCTGGGTATCATTATCCGCATCAGTGACGCTGATAGTCACCAATTCACCAGCCGCTAAATCTGTATTACCGGTGATGGTGGGCGTGGCGTCATTGCCTAATCCGGGATCGGTGATGGTTAACGTTGGCGCACTGGTATCTACCGTCCCTCCTTCGTTTATGGTGATGGTATTTCCGGCTTCATCAGTAGCTGTTACTGAAATAGTATAATCACCTTCAGCGAGCGCAGTAGGCACATCGGCACTGTATGAACCGTCAGGTTGGACAGTGGCGGTAAAGCTCTGAGTATCATCATCCGCATCGGTGACGCTGATAGCGACTAGTTCACCGGCCGCTAAATCTGTATTCCCGGTGATGGTAGGCGTGGCGTCGTTGCCTAGTCCAGGATCGGTGACGGTTAACGTTGGTGCACTGGTATCTACCGTCCCGTCTTCGTTTATGGTGATGGTGTTTCCGGCATCATCGGTGGCGGTGACGGCAACAGCATAATCACCTTCGGCGAGATCATTGGGGACATCAGCACTAAAAGAGCCATCGGGTAATACGGTTGCTGAAAAGGTTTGTGTCTCATTATCCGCATCAGTGACGCTGATAGCGACTAGTTCACCTGCCGCTAAATCTGTATTACCGGTGATGGTAGGCGTAGCGTCGTTGCCTAGACCAGGATCGGTGACGGTTAACGTTGGCGCACTGGTATCGACAGACCCATTTTCATTCACCGTGGTAGTATTTCCTGCATCATCGGAAGCTGTTACTGAAACCGTATAATCACCTTCAGCGAGCGCAGTAGGCACATCGGCACTGTATGTACCGTCAGGTTGGACAGTAGCCGCAAATGTCTGGGTCTCATCGTCAGCATCAGTGACGCTGATAGCCACTGATTCAC
>NZ_JBAHZB010000022.1:1080-46403 GCF_036697315.1 Alteromonas sp. 14N.309.X.WAT.G.H12 | reverse complement strand
AAGTTAGCAGCAATATCCAAATCTTTTACTGGTAACGTAACTTGGTTAAGTTCCATTTAAACTCCTAGCGTATAACGTTCCGTTAACGAGCGAGCGTAGTTTGCGAGTCCGAGCCAGTGCAGTTTACTGGCGTTTTCGTTAAACGGCTTGTTATGTGTCATTATTCTATCAAAACCATAGCCAGCCAAATTAAGAGTATAGCCATTTGAAAAAGCGAGAACTAAAGAAATTGAATACCGTAAAAATGCACCCGAAAAGTAGTGCCTGAAGAAGAAACAAGCCTGTATCCTCGGATAGATTTAATAAGTCTAGAAATTCCATTGTCACACAAGTCAATCCAGTCGCGCAGGCTGCTGCCACAGCTCTCGCCAGAGTGCTTTCATTTTTATTTTCTTCCCTGGTCATTCGTTTCCCGTTGACACATAACAATTTAATGTACGGAAATAATCCTTTATGCAACACGGAATATTTCCATATATCCGTTTAATCATACTCTAACTTTGGCACGTAACTTCACATATATCAACATCCTACACTTTGTATCTGAATATCCTGTATCTAAGTACGGAATGTTTCCTTTTTATTTTACTGCGTTAAAAATCTGCGTAAGACTGAATGTATTTACAGTAAGAGATGTAAGCAATATGAGGTCTATGTTTATGCAGATGGTGGTCCAGCATATGCGAAATCGTCGGTATGCTAAGCGCACTATCGAGCTTTATTGTCGCTGGATCGTCAGCTATATACGCTTTAATAAAAATACCCATCCAGCAGAGATGGGAGACAAAGAAGTCGAGTTGTTCCTCTCTTATTTAGTGAACACAAAGGATGTGGCACCGGCAACCCAAGCCAGCGCACTAAACGCATTGGCGTTTCTCTATCGCGACGTGTTAGAAAGCCCTCTATCTTTAGATTTGAATTTCGTTGCAAGTCGACGTCAGGCCAAACTCCCCGTTGTCTTAACGCAAGACGAGGTTGCGTCACTTTTGACACAGATCCCCGCTCATTTGAAACTCCCTGTTTCTTTGTTGTATGGAAGTGGTTTGCGGCTGATGGAAGCGGTCCGTTTACGTGTTAAGGATATCGATTTTGATTATAACGCCATTCGTATTTGGGACGGCAAAGGGGGTAAGCATCGAGTGGTTACTTTGGCTTGTGAGCTTAAACCTGGGCTAACACGGCAAATAAGCCTAGTTGAAAGTTATCTGGCTGCTGATTTAAACAACCCTAAGTACAGTGGCGTCTATTTACCGCACCGTTTACGCGTGAAATACCCCAATGCGCCCAAAGAACTTGGGTGGCAATACCTTTTTCCTTCTGCGCGTTTATCCGTAGATCCTGAAAATAAACAAATACGTCGGCATCACATCGATGAGTCGAGTATTCAAAAAGCTATAAGAAATACAGCAAAAGCGTGTCATATCAAAAAGAAGGTAACACCCCATACATTACGTCATTCATTTGCCACGCATCTATTACAAGCGGGGGCTGATATTCGAACGGTGCAAACACAGTTAGGTCATGCTGATGTAAAAACCACTCAAATTTATACCCATGTGCTGCAACAAGGAGCCCAAGGCGTTGTAAGTCCACTTTCCCGGGTACTAAAATGAGTAAACAAAAAAGGGCCAAAGGCCCTTTTAAAATTAACACCAAATGAAGCTAGCTAAACCCGTTCAAACACCGTAGCTATGCCTTGGCCAAGACCAATACACATGGTTGCTAAACCAAGGGTCTTGTCTTTGCTTTCCATAAGGTTTAGTAAGGTCGTACTGATACGAGAGCCAGAGCATCCTAAAGGATGGCCAAGTGCAATAGCCCCACCGTTCAGATTTACTTTCTCATCGTATTTATCCAGCCAACCCAATTGCTTAATACAGCTTAATGCTTGTGCGGCAAAAGCTTCGTTGAATTCGGCGATTTCAATGTCATCCATAGTGAGGCCAGCCCGTTTTAGTGCTTTTTGTGTTGCAGGCACTGGGCCATAACCCATAATGGCCGCATCACAACCCGCTACCGCCATACTGCGGATCTTAGCGCGAGGGGTGAGCCCTAACGCCTTGGCTTTGTCGGCAGACATTACCAGCATGGCCGATGCCCCATCAGAAATAGCGGAGGCCGTACCCGCAGTCACCGTGCCGTTAACCGGGTCAAACACGGGGCGCAATCCCGCAAGGGTCTCCACGGTGGTTTCTGGGCGAATTACTTCATCGGCATCAATGCGTTTTAACACACCGTCTGCATCGTGACCCTCCACAGGAACAATTTCATTATTCCAGCGTCCTTCAAGGTGGGCTTTATGTGCCAGTTGGTGTGAACGCGCACCGAAGGCATCCTGCATTTCTCGAGTGATACCATTTTGACGACCCAGCAATTCCGCTGTCATCCCCATATTTCCCGATGCTTTTGCGGTATATTTTGCTAGTTCTGGATGGAAATCCACATTAAAGGTCATGGGAACGTGGCCCATGTGCTCCACACCACCAATCAGGTAAACGTCTCCGCGTCCTGTCATGATGCCGCTAGTTGCATCGTGCAGGGCTTGCATTGACGAGCCGCACAAGCGGTTTACGGTTACCGCTCCCGTAGAGCGGGGAATGTTCGTCAACAATTGGGCATTACGGGCAATATTAAAGCCCTGTTCCTTCGTTTGTTGCACACAGCCCCAGATAATGTCTTCAATTTCTGTAGGATCTAGGTTCGGGTTTCGTTCTAACAACGCATTCATCAAATGTGCGGTAAGGCTTTCAGCACGCACATTGCGAAATATCCCGCCCTTGGAGCGACCCATGGGCGTACGAATTGCGTCAACAATGACTACTTCTTTCATTTTCTTCTCCTTGGGTCGTTATGCGAAATAAGATTTGCCTTCGGCGGCCATTTGGCGAACACCATCGGAAATCTGATAAATGGGGCCTAAATGCGCGTATTTGTCGGCCAGTTCAACAAATGCTGCGAGTCCCATTGTTTCGATATAACGGAAAATTCCACCGCGGAAAGCCGGGAATCCTAGCCCATACAATAAAGCCATATCCGCTTCGGCGGCGCTGGCAACAATCCCTTCTTCTAAGCAACGAATCGCCTCATTGGCCATGGGGATCATCAGCCTTGCAATAACTTCATCTTTGCTAAATGTTTGGCTTTCTGCGCTATGAGGGGTAATTAAGGCGTAAGCTTCTTCGGCAGCGTTTTTGGTGGGGCGACCACGCTTGTCAGTACCAAAATTATAAAAACCTTTGCCGTTTTTCTGTCCTAGTCGAGACGCTTCATATAGCAAGGTTACCGGATCATTACTTACCTTCTGCATACGCTCGGGAATGCCTTCTGCCATAACGCCTGCAGCGTGATCAGCGGTGTCCATGCCTACCACATCAAGCAAATAAGCCGGGCCCATCGGCCAGCCGAAATCTTTTTCCATTACTTTATCAACGTTGACAAAATCGGCACCATCTAGCACCAACTTACTAAAGCCAGCAAAGTAGGGGAACAGCACACGATTTACCAAAAATCCAGGGCAATCGTTTACCACAATGGGGGTTTTCCCCATGGTAAGGGCGGTGGCAACAACGGTATTAATGGTTTCTTCAGAGGTATTTTCGCCTCGAATAATTTCAACCAAGGGCATACGATGCACAGGGTTAAAAAAGTGCATGCCACAGAAGCGCTCAGGTTTGTCGAGGCTCTTAGCCAGTTGATTAATTGAAATGGTCGAAGTATTCGAGCAAATAATCGTGTCATCGCTGACTACTTCCTCGGTTTCCTTAATAACAATTCCCTTCACTTTAGGGTTTTCAACCACCGCTTCAATGACCACATCACAGTCTTTCATGGCGCTGTATTCAAGTGTTGGGGTAATGGCATTTAATGTTGCTGCCATTTTTTTGCCGTCCACCTTGCCTCGTTGCATGCCTTTGTTCAGTATTTTCGCGGCCTCATTCAGGCCTAACTGTAAGGCTTCTTCATTGATGTCTTTCATGACCACGGGAAGGCCTTTCGATGCACTTTGATAGGCGATACCACCGCCCATGATCCCGGCACCCAAAACCGCATTTAATTTCACCGATTTGGTGGCAGCTTTTGCCAGTTTTTTGGCTTTGCTTTTTACCTGTTGGTCGGCTAGGAATATGCCTACTTGCGCTTTTGCAGCATCGCTTTTAGCGAGTTTTACAAAGCCTTCATTTTCTAATTTTAACGCGCCGTCACGATCAAGACGTGACGCATTTTTTACTGTTTCCACCATCATGTGTGGTGCAGGGTAGTGCTTGCCCGCTTTGGCGGCAACCATGGCTTGGGCGGTAGAAAAGCTCATGGTCGCTTCGTTTTTATTCAGCTTCAGAGGCCCTTTTTTACTTTCTCTGCGGCTTTGCCAGTTTAGGTTGCCCGCGATGGCATCTTTCACCATGCTTCTTGCTGCTTCCAACAGTTTTTCAGGGGCAACCACCGCATCAACGGCACCGACACTGAGTGCTTGTGGGCCGGTGTTGTTCTTGCCGGTAGTCATCCATTCCAACGCGTTATCTGCACCAATAAGCCTTGGCAATCGAACTGTGCCACCAAAACCAGGCATAAGACCTAATTTTATTTCAGGCAAACCAATAGAGGCGGTGGTGTCTGCCACCCTAAAATCACAGGCTAGCGCCATTTCGCAACCGCCGCCTAGTGCAAAACCGTTGACTGCGGCAATGGTAGGGAAGGGTAAATCTTCAAATCGGTCAAATACCTTAGAGGTGTTACGTGTCCATTCCAGTATTTGTTCTTCAGGTTCTGCAAACAGGGCTGTGAACTCAGTAATGTCTGCACCCACAATGAATGTCGATTTGCCACTACTTACTATGACAGCAGTGACATCGCCGTGAGCAGATAGGGCGGCCGTGGCTTCATCAAGTTCATTGACGGTTTCACGATCAAATTTGTTAACTGAACCTTTCGCATTAAAAATCAGTTCAGCAACACCATCATCTGACAACGTAACGGTCAGATTTTTGCCTTCGTATATCATTTTCGTCTCCTTCGGCAATGGCGGGGAAGTCAGAAAAAAGTAGCAAAAATTGCACTACGGTATCTTCATCTGACATGTTAGTGTGGCATTGATTCTGACAATGCTACGAAAAATTTCAATAAAAATTCAAACAACCGTTTACATTTTTTTAGTAAATGGCGATGCAATCACGTAATTCAAGGTCGAATTACCACAGTTAGTTTGTATAATGGTAAGAGAAGCAGGTGTTCGCCAGCACAAATCGTTTAGTGGGTTTTACGTTTCCCCCTGTTGGCTTCACCTCTGTCCTTTTTTTTTGGCTGGATGGTTCATATGCATATTTTTGCGGTAACCCGCCTTAAGTGTCTTTTGTTGTTCTTGTGTTCCGGTGCGTTTTTCTGGGGTGTACTGGTTGCGTCTGCAATAGCGCAAAATGAGGAAGACAGCGCGCCGCTACTGGAGTCTCAGCGTGCCCAATTTCTTGAGCTTGAAAAGCAGCTTGGCCGTGCCAGTAGAGAAACGGTGGATAGTCTGGAAGATGATGTTGCCGCCCTGTCTGATTATCCCTTGCATCCCTATCTTGTCCGTCAGCAACTCGACCAGCGGATGGATTTAGCCCATCGCAATGCCATCGAAGAATTTTTGCTTACCTATAACAATCAGCCTTTTACTTATGGTTTACGAGGTCGATGGCTACGCTATTTAGCTAAGCATGATCAGAAAAAAGCATTTTTAGCTAATTATCGCGATGGCATGGGAGCCACCATAACCTGCCAGTATCTTGAATATCAATTGCAAGATGCTAAACGACCTCAATACTGGCTGGAAAAAGTGACGCCAATTTGGTTAAGCGGTCATTCGCAACCGGATGAGTGTGATCCTGTTTTTAAACAGTGGCAAAAGGCCGGTTTAATGACCTCAGATCATATACTGCAACGTATTGAAAAAGCCGCGCTGGCAGGCAATTCTATGCTGGTGTCTTACCTTAAAACCAAATTACCCGAGGCACAGCAATACTTGCCTGCTCTTTGGTTAGGTATCAAGGGCGCGCCACAGTGGGCACTTAAAAAATCCAAATTTCCCTTAACACAGCCGGATATAGAAGCAAAAATTCTGGCTTATGGTGTTGAAAAATTAGCTTGGAAAGATCCAGAATCGGCGATCCGCGCATACCATCTGTGGCAACCTAAGAATATATTTAATCAAGTACAAAGACTCACTATTCACAGAGCCATTGCGCTGAGTCTCGCCATTGATGATAAACCACAGGCCAACGAATGGTTACAGCGTGCTGATGTGGCTGGGGCGAAAAGCGACGTTAAACGCTGGCACATGGCGTATTTGTTAAAACATAGGCAGTGGAAAGCGGTATTGGCATTGATTGCTGATGCACCAGCTTCGGTACAACAACAGGATAGCTTCCGTTACTGGCGGGCCCGTAGTTTAGCGGCGTTAGGGATGGAAGATGAGGCCCAGGCTTTGTACCAAAGCTTATCGCAAGAACGGCATTTTTATGGTTTTATGGCCAGTGCAAAACTGGCGCAGCCTCCCACCATTAAACATCAATCTGCGCCAAGAGATGAGAAGGCGTTAACCATGATAAGTCAACGTCCAGCGGCGCAGCGCGCCAAGGAGTTTCTGGCACTCAATCGATTAGTTGACGCGCGACGGGAGTGGCGTTATTTACTCCGCTCATTGGCACCAACACAAATAAAAGATGCGGCGTTGTTGGCCAGCGAGTGGGGATGGTTTGATCAGGCCATTATCAGCTTTACCCAAAGTGGCTTCATGGACGATATCGAGAAGCGTTTTCCATTAGCCTATGCCGAACAATTTTCTACATTGGGCAGTGTTTATGATATTCAGCCTGCTTTTGCCATGGCCATAGCACGGCGTGAGAGTTCGTTTATGGTTGATGCCGTGTCGCCAAGTGGTGCACGAGGGTTGATGCAACTAATGCCGGGTACGGCCCGTTATATTGCGAAAAAGAAAGTATCAACCAGTGAGTTGTACGATGCCAATCAAAATGTGACTTATGGCGTCCAGTACTTACGCTATTTAATGGATAAGATGGGGGATGATCCTGTGCTTGTGTCTGCGTCGTACAACGCAGGTTGGCAAAGGGTAATGCAATGGTTACCGGAAAATCGTACCATCGATACGGATATCTGGATTGAAACCATCCCTTACAAAGAAACACGAAATTATGTAAAAGCGGTGATGGCCTATCGCTATATTTATGAATATCAGCTGGGTGAATCTCCTTCACTTTTTCAACAGTTAGCGAAATCTGCTATTCCTTCCGTGCCAGGCTTATTACCTGCAAGTGGAGGAAATACGACGACGTACGCACCCAAATAATCACTGCCAGCCGGGTTCTGACTGTGGCCCGCATTTTCGCTTTGTTTTTACCGGCTATCTCTCATGATAAGCTTGATGTATTTGGCACACTGGCGGTGTTCAAAACGACAGTATAAGAGGCTTTATGACAATAATAACAGACAACTATGCATCCCATATTGAAACGATGCAGACGCGTACAAAAGAAGCGCTGCAACGAGAAGGACTTGATGGTTTTGTAATCCATGCAGGTCAAAGTAAGCGTCTATTTTTAGACGATAATGACTACCCCTTTAAGGTTAATCCTCATTTTAAAGCCTGGTTACCGGTTATTGATAACCCCAACTGCTGGTTAGTGGTTAACGGCACCGATAAACCCAAACTCATTTTTTATCGCCCTAAAGATTTTTGGCACAAAGTTCCCCCAGAGCCCAAGGATTTTTGGGTTGAACACTTTGAGATTGTGTTGTTAGCACAAGCTGATGCGGTAGAAAAATACCTTCCCTATGACAAAAAAGGGTTCGCGTATATTGGCGAATATATCGAGGTGGCCAGAGCATTAGGGTTTGATAATGTGAACCCAGATAGAGCACTCCACTACCTTCATTACCAGCGCGCTTACAAAACCGATTATGAGCTTCAATGTATGCGACAGGCCAACATACTAGCGGTTAAGGGGCATAAGGCCGCTCAGGCCGCTTTTAACGCTCAGGCCAGTGAATTTGAGATAAAGCAGGCATACAATAGTGCGGCACTACAGGGTGATAACGACTTACCCTACACCAGTATTATCGCGTTGAACGAGCATGCCTCTATTTTGCATTATATGCATTACGATCTTACCCCGCCGAGTGCGCACCGTTCGTTTCTCATAGATGCAGGGGCTTCTTTCAACGGTTATGCCGCCGATATTACCCGTACTTACAGCCATCAAGATGCGCGTTTTGCAGAGCTTATTGCACGGGTCGATAAGGTAACAACAACGCTGGGAGATGCCCTTAAACCGAATGTGTCTTACTCCGATCTTCATGTATTGGCCCACGATGGTATTGCCCAAATTCTACATGATGCCGGCATCATTAATCTGCAACCTCAGGATATCGTTGAACAGGGTATTTCCCGTACCTTCTTTCCTCATGGCATCGGTCATTTTCTTGGCTTACAGGTACACGATGTGGGCGGGCTGATTAATGATGATCGCGGCACGCCTAAACCACCACCAGAGGAGCATCCGTTCCTGCGTTGTACCAGACTAGTGGAAGCGCGACAGGTATTCACCATAGAGCCAGGGTTGTATTTTATCGATAGCTTATTGCACGAACTTAAATCCAGTCCGGCATCAAAATATGTTAATTGGGATACCATTGCCCAGTATCGTCCGTTCGGAGGAATTCGCATTGAAGATAATATAATCGTTCATCGCGACCGCAATGAAAATATGACCCGGGAACTGGGGTTAGACTAAGGAGTGGGGGATGCCTGATCAGCACGTCTTTGTGGTTGTGGGCGTTGCACTGCTAGCCGGTTTAGCAATGCCCAGCGGTGCCATTTTAGCCTTTAATGACAGAATTCAGCCTCAATGGCTAGAGCAGGAAATTCGCCATAGTGTGATGGCCTTGGGGGCGGGGGCACTTATTTCTGCAGTGGCATTGGTGCTGATCCCCGATGGCATCAGACACCATACAACGGTCTCGGCTTCCCTGTGTTTTGTCGGCGGAGCCTTGGCGTTTATGGCCTTGGATATCTACCTAGCAAAGCATAAAACACCAGCCAGTCAGTTAGCGGCCATGCTTAGTGATTTTATTCCTGAGTCTTTAGCGTTAGGTACCACTGCGGCAATGGGCGGCGGTACCTTACTGCTAGGGGTACTTATTGCAATCCAAAATTTGCCCGAAGGGTTTAATGCATACCGAGAAATGGCGGATGCGTCTAACGTGAAGCCAAAACGCCTGATCATGAAGTTTGCCACCATGTCACTGTTGGGCCCAATAATGGCGGCCGTCGGGTACTACTGGTTGGCGGCCTATCCGATGATCATCGGTGGCATTATGCTGTTTGCTGCCGGAGGCATTTTGTATTCGGTGTTTCAGGATATGGCACCGCAAATCCACATGAAAAACAGATGGATGCCGCCAATGGGGGCGATTTTGGGTTTTCTTATCGGGTTAGTGGGATTTATGTTGGAATCAGCTCCCACCTAAACAGGGCCACCCCGTCCGTGGAGTGTTAATTAGCGCTATAGGGGGCTTAACTGGTACGAGCTACGGCAAGATGGGCCAGACCTTCTAGCGCATCTTTGTATGGCGAGTCTTCAATGGCGGTAAGGGCAGCAATTGCCTTCGCTTTTTCGTCTTCCGCACAACGACGGGTATACGCCAATGCGCCGGTTTGATGCATGATCTGCTGAATTCGGGCTAAATGAGGCAGCCCATTGGCTTTCTCTATGGCTTCTCGAATTAGTGCTTTATCATCGGCATCTTCAGCATGCCACATGGCATACAGCAAGGGCAGAGTCGGCTTACCTTCCGCCAAATCATCACCGGTATTTTTACCCATATCTTTGGCTTCTGACGCATAGTCGAGAATGTCATCGGCTAACTGAAAGGCCGTGCCTAAATGCTTACCGTAATTTTGCATGGCCAATTCAACCGCGTCAGATTGATTTGTTAATACCGCTGAAAGCTGGGTTGCGGCTTCAAACAGGCGAGCAGTTTTGCCGTAAATCACATCAAAGTAGCGTTGCTCGGTGGTATCAGGATCGTTGCAATTCATCAATTGCAGTACTTCTCCTTCAGCAATACGGTTGGTCGCGTCTGACAGGATTTCCATCACCCGCATACTGTTTAAACTCACCATCATTTGAAATGATCGTGAATACAAAAAGTCACCGACTAACACACTGGCTTGATTCCCAAAAATTGCATTGGCGGTTTCTTGTCCACGCCGTAGGGTTGATTCATCCACCACATCATCATGAAGAAGTGTGGAAGTATGAATAAATTCAATAATGGCAGCAAGTGTATGATGTTGCTCGTTTTCAATACCCATGGCGCGCGCAGAAAGTACTGCAAGCAGCGGGCGTAGTCGTTTTCCGCCGCTATTGACGATATAAAAGCCCAGTTGATTAATAAGCGAAACTTCAGAATCTACCTGTCGTTGAATGAGGGCATTCACGGCTTTCATATCCGCAGCAGCAAGCTCGCGAATCTTATCTATATCCATTAACATTACGTGCGTGTTGATTCATTATGATTAATCTGGAGCGGTGATTGTACCTGAAACTCTATAGGTATCCACCCAGATAACTGAAAAACTCGAGCTTCAAGGGAAATATTCGTCAAAAATACGGTATATGGGGGTAATTAATCCTTTAAATGCGGATAACATCGGAATGAGTCGGCTGAAAAAAGGCCTTTTGGTTGAGCAACACAATTGTTTAGTATTAAACCGAATGAGTTTAAAAAACGGCTTGTTTATTAGTGCACTAGAAAAATAATTTCGGTGGTTTTTGGGCGATAAAACCGGAAGGAATGGTATGTTAAGCCCGTGTTTCCTGCGAAGCGCGAAAAATAATCAAATTTTGTGATTTTCGGGGTTGTGATTTAAGGATGTTTCACGTACAATTCGCGCCCTGTTTTTTGAATTGAAGCGTCAAGTGACGCAGAGCGGAGTAGAATATGTACGCGGTTTTCCAAAGTGGCGGTAAACAGCACCGTGTGGCTGAAGGCCAGACCGTTCGTCTAGAGAAGATCGAAGTCGCGCCAGGCGAGACTGTTGAATTCGATAACGTATTAATGGTTAGCAACGGTGACGATGTTAAGATCGGCACACCTTTAGTGGCAGGTAGCAAGATTACTGCTGAAGTTGTACAACACGGTCGAGGCGATAAAGTAACTATCGTTAAGTTCCGTCGTCGTAAGCATTCTCGCAAACAAGCGGGTCACCGTCAGTGGTTCACAGAAGTGAAAATCACTGGTATTAACGCATAATAGGAGCACGAACACATGGCACACAAAAAAGCTGGTGGTAGTACCAAAAACGGTCGTGATTCAGAAAGTAAACGTCTTGGTGTTAAACGCTTTGGCGGTGAATCTGTTCTTGCTGGTAACATCATCGTAAGACAACGTGGTACGCGTTTCCACGCTGGCGACAACGTCGGTATCGGTAAAGATCACACGTTATTTGCTTTGAAAGACGGTAAAGTTCAGTTCGATGTTAAGGGCAAGAACAACCGTAAATTCGTAAGCATCGTTGGCGAATAATCGCAAACAGGCTTAGCGCCGAACAGGCTTAATAAACCCCGCTTAGGCGGGGTTTTTTGTTTCTTAATAGTGTTGCTGGCGGCGTCGCCGGCAAAGATGAAGCAAGAACCCAAATGGATTTGACACTGTAGTGATTGCCACTATGGTGTAAACTTAGCGTTCAGATAGAGCAGTCGAAAACGACTCGGAGTGATAAATGAAATTTGTTGATGAAGCTGAAATTCGTGTTGAAGCCGGCGACGGTGGGAACGGCGTAGTTGGCTTTAGACGAGAAAAATACATCCCGAAAGGTGGCCCTGACGGCGGTGATGGTGGTGATGGTGGTTCTGTTTACTTGCAGGCCGATGAAAACCTCAACACCCTCATTGATTATCGCTTTGAGCGCTTCCATCGTGCTGAACGTGGTAAAAATGGCCAAGGAAGCAACTGTACGGGGCGTGGAGGCGAAGATCTCACTTTGCATGTCCCTGTGGGTACCCGAGCTACCGATGTGGAAACAGGTGAGGTTCTCGGCGATCTCACTAAACACGGTCAACGGATGAAAGTGGCACAAGGTGGCTTTCACGGCTTGGGGAATGCTCGATTTAAAAGTAGTACAAACCGCGCTCCACGGCAAAAAACCAATGGTACGCCGGGAGAAATCCGCAACCTTAAACTCGAATTGATGCTGTTGGCTGATGTCGGCTTATTGGGTATGCCCAATGCCGGTAAATCCACCTTCATTCGTTCTGTTTCTGCGGCTAAGCCAAAAGTGGCGGATTATCCTTTCACTACGTTGGTACCTAACCTAGGGGTCGTGAGACAAGATGCCCAGCGCAGCTTTGTTATTGCGGATATTCCGGGTCTTATCGAAGGAGCGGCAGAAGGCGCAGGCTTGGGGATCCGATTCTTAAAGCATCTGGAACGTTGTCGCATATTGCTTCATCTTGTGGATCTTCTGCCTGCGGATCAAAGTGATCCTGCTGAAAACGCGCAAAAAATTATTTCCGAGCTAGAAAAATATAGCCCGAAACTGGCGGCCAAACCCCGTTGGTTGGTGTTCAACAAGGTAGATTTACTACTTGAAGATGAAGTGGATGCCCTGTGTAAGGAAATCACTGAAAAGTTAAACTGGGAAGGCCCCGTTTATCAGATCTCCGCATTCCAGCGGTTGAATACCAATCCACTATGTCATGACATCATGAACTTTATTGAAACCCTGCCTGCGGTAGAAGAGGTAGATGACGATGAAGGGGAAGAAGTCGAATTCAAGTGGGATACGTACCATAAAGAAGCATTGGAAGCCGACGTTATTTACGAAGATGACGATGACGACGATGATGACGACGAATGGGATGATCATCCAAACGTGGTTTATACCAAAGAGTAAACAGCCCTTTTTTGTTTCACCTGTCGTTTTACCAAACGGCAGGTGAGCCTTCAACATCCATCCTTTCCCCTTTTTATCACCTCCCGCTTATCCAACCCCTTATTTTACTTACCTAAAACTGGTCCGTTTGTTCAGTAGTCGGCTGTCGATATCGCTGTCAATATAGTGCTGTAGCTCATGATATTGATAAATAAGATTAAGGAATCATGCCATGACAATAAGGGAATACTTCAATCATTATTATCACATTATTTGCCACGGTGATTTGGCCCAGCTCGATACACTGTTTCACGCCGATTCCCCGTTTTTAACCGGTATAAAAAGCCAGTACGAAATGCTTCGTCAGCAACTACAAATGCATGTCGATATCGAGTTGCTTGAACTGGTGGCAAAGCAAGATGATCTCATCGTGATCCGAGACAAAATCTTGTTTGAAGGCTGTAATGGGGGCAATTGCCATCGTAATCGTTCGGGTAATCTTCATGTATTGACAAAGCGCGAAGACGGTGAGTGGAAGTTTCTTTCTACCTTGTGTATTGGTGTGGCTGCGGCGTAAGCGATCAGGTGGCAACATGTCTTCATTTTTTCGAAAGGAAGTCCTCGCGCATCAGCGTCACAAATTAGACGGCGACGTCATCATCGCTACCCCGATGTCCTTTAACGTCATACTTGTCATAATCGTGGTTATCGTCGTTACCGGTTTGCTCTATCTTTTTTGGGGAGAATATCACCGCAAAGAAGTCGTTGCCGGGTATTTACGTCCCGCTAGTGGATTAAGCAAGGTGTACGCAGCGGCCACGGGGATCGTCGATGAGGTATATGTACAACAAGGGGAAACGGTGAAAAAAGGCGAGCCGTTGGCGCGCATCCGTTTAGATAGACAATTGCGATCGGGTAGTGGGCTCAATGAAGCGATTGTTGACGAATTACTCGTTCAAAAGCGCCTGATTGAAGCCAATTTGCATAATCAACAAGCGCTATATGAAGTGAATAAAAGTAACTTAGCGGCGCAGATCCTCAATACCAGCGCCCAACTTAAACAGGCAGAAGAACAGCAACGGCTGTTGCAGGAGCGTTTAGTCCTCAGTGAGAAAAAACGGGACGATATCCAGCAACTTATTCAGCGGGGGTTTGCAAGCAAACACGACCTTGATAGCCAGCAAGATTCAGTATTAACCCTGCGTCAACAATTGCAGGACATCCATACTCAAATATTGACGGTGAGGGATGCGCTGAGTCAATTGGATTACCAGCATCGTCAGTTACCCATAGAATACCAACAATCTGTTTCCGATCTTCGCTCTCAATTAGCCGGCATCAAACAACAAATCTCACAGGCTGACGCCAAGCGCAGTTTCGAGGTGGTGAGTAATCGCAACGGCGCGGTAACCAATCTCTTGGTTAAAACTGGCATGATGACCCAGGCGAATCAACCCTTGATGACAATATTGCCTGTGGATGCGCCCTTAGAAGCGGTGTTATTTGTTCCTACCCGAGCCTACGGGTTTATCGAAAAAGGTCAGCATACCCGCATTCGCTATCAAGCATTTCCCTATCAGCGTTTTGGTATTTATAACGGTACCATCACTGCAATATCCAAATCGGTGCTGTTGCCAAGTGAAAGCACGATGCCCGTCACCTTTGATGAACCCGTGTATTTAGTGGTGGTGACACTGACCCAACAACATGCCATGGCTTATGGTGTCTCCGTTCCCCTTCAGTCAGGTATGTTGTTAGAAGCCGATATTATGGTTGATAACCGTACTCTGTTCCAATGGCTGTTTGAACCTTTTTACAGTATCAAAGGAGCCGTGTGAGATGGAAAATCCCCGTCATTTGCTCGCCTTTAACGGCGCGAAAGGGTTACCGCTCATCATGCAAACCGAAGGGGCTGAATGTGGTTTGGCCTGCTTGGCTATGGTGGCGGGCTATTACGGATATAAAACAGACTTAACTTACCTCCGACAGCGCTATGGGATCTCGCTAAAAGGTGCCAACCTGGAGCAACTGATGGAAATTGCGGATTGCATGCAGCTTAGCACTCGGGCGTTACGGTTAGAGTTAGAGCACCTCAATCAACTGAAACTCCCTTGTATTGTGCATTGGGATTTGAACCATTTTGTGGTACTTAAAAGTGTTAAAAAAGGTAATGTGGACGTTCACGATCCCAGTTTAGGAGAGCGTAAATACACCCTTGCTGCATTTTCCAAGCATTTTACTGGTGTGGCCTTAGAGTTAACGCCAACCAAGGAATTTAAGGCTGAAGATACCCGCACGTCCATGGTCTTAAGCGACTTTTGGCACACCATCAGCGGGCTGAAATCGACACTTATCAACCTGTTTATTTTGTCACTGTTGTTGCAATTATTTGCCATAGCGTCTCCCTACTATATGCAGCTTGTCATTGATGAGGTGATCATCAGTTACGACAAACACCTTTTGGTTGTGCTGGCCTTTGGTTTCGGTGCGCTCATGCTTATTGACGCCATAACAAATGCCGTGCGTAGCGTATTGTTATTGCATTTTGGTAACCTGATGAGTATTCAGCTTGGGGCCAATTTGTTTCATCATTTAGTCCGCTTACCCCTCGCATATTTTGAAAAACGGCATATAGGGGATGTGGTTTCCAGGTTCGGCTCCCTGCAACAAATCAAGGAATTGCTGACCCAAGGGCTTATCGAGGCTGTGGTAGATGGCTTGATGGCGCTTATCACACTGGTAATGATTTTTATCTATAGCCCACTATTGAGTCTCTTTGTATTAATTGCTATAGGTGTTTATGGCCTATTTCGGCTTGTGATGTATCGCCCTTTACGACGCATGTCTGAAGAACTGATTATCAACCAGGCTAAAGAGCAATCTAATTTTATGGAGACTGTCAGAGGGATCCAAGCCATTAAGCTATTTGGCCGAGAGGTTCAGCGTCAAGGTCTTTGGCACAATCGTTACGCCGATAGTTTAAATGCCGGTATACGTGTCGGGCGTTTAACCATTACTTATGACACCTTTAACAAGCTTATTTTCGGCATAGAAAATGTGTTGGTGGTGTACTTCTGTGCATTGTTGATCATCGATGGTGAACTGACCGTGGGCATGGTGATTGCGTTTATGTCGTACAAGGGGCAATTCTCAGAGAAAATGGCGGGCTTAATTGAAAAGTGGATTGAATTTAGAATGATCAGTTTGCATTTTAACCGCCTGGCAGATATTGCGCTGACAGAAAAAGAAAGCCACTTGCAGGGCGTACGGCCTTTAGATTCCTTGTCCGGTGAACTGTCTTTACGTAACGTAAGTTATCGCTACAGTGAGAAAGGACCTGAGGTATTATCATCGATAAACCTCACCATACATTCTGGTGAGTCCGTTGCCATTGTGGGGCCATCAGGTTGTGGTAAAACCACCTTAGTGAAAATCATGTTGGGACTCTTTGCGCCACAAAGCGGGAATGTTGTTGTTGATGGTGTGGATATTTGTCAAGTAGGGCTAGGGGAATATCGAAATCAGATTGGGGCGGTTATGCAGGATGATCACTTGTTGTCCGGCTCTATTGCTGAAAACATCAGTTTTTTCGATCCGTCCTGTGATATGAAAAGGGTGGAATGGGCGGCGTCAATTGCCGCCATTCATCAAGATATTTTGGCCATGACCATGAGTTACAATACCTTGGTTGGCGATATGGGGGCAGCGTTTTCTGGCGGACAAATTCAGCGTCTTTTGTTGGCAAGGGCACTGTATAAAAAACCGAAAATTCTGTTTATGGATGAGGCAACCAGTCATCTTGATACCCTGCTGGAGTCGGCGGTGAATCAAAGCATAAAAGCGCTGAAGATAACCCGTATTATCATTGCGCACCGACCACAAACGATTGCCAGCGCCGATCGTGTTATTGAAATTAAACAGGGCAGGGCCATAGAACGAGCGTCACCGCTACCATTTCAGCAATCGCCGTCCACTAAAAAGATCTTTTTGGATGTGACCAATATTACGCCATTAACTCCGTGTGAACCAAAGGGGTGTGATTTGGATTTAAGCCAGTGCTAATCAGCGTGTAAAAAAGCATGGCAAGCCATCGCTAGGCTTCCTGGGCAAGTTCTATTACACTCTGGGTCCACATTTATATAAATATTGCAACGGTAGTAAGCGAAGATGAAAATAGCAATGATCGCGGCCATGGCCGAAAACAGGGTAATTGGCGCAGATAATGACATGCCATGGCATTTACCCGCCGATCTTAAGCATTTTAAATCGGTCACCTTGGGTAAACCTGTGATCATGGGGAGAAAGACCTATACATCTATTGGTAAGCCCCTGCCTGGTCGACCTAACATTGTTATTACTTCACAGCCGTCCACCGAGTTTCCGGCAAGTGTGACTGTGGTTAGTACGCCTCAAGAAGCCCTTAGTCACGCCGTAATGCTGGTGGACGAAGATGAGGAAGTTATGATTATTGGCGGTGGCAGTATTTACAACACCTTCCTACCGTTGGCTGAGGTCTTATACCTTACCCACATTAAACTGCAAACCGAAGGTGATACGGTATTTCCTGATTATGCGAAGGAAAGTTCGTGGCAAGTTTTGTCCCGTGAATCCCATGGCGCGGACGACAAAAACCCTTATGATTACGAATTTGTGAAATTACAGCGAAGTGAATAATAAGATCAGGCAGAGCCTGATCTTATTTTGTCTTATAGGTTTTCGCTAAACAGAGAGAAAGGTTATTCACCCATTTGGTCGAACATGCTTTCTAACGTTAAGCCCTGATGACCCAACGTATCTCGTAGTCGGCGTAAAGCTTCTACCTGAATTTGTCTAACCCGTTCTCGGGTTAATCCGATTTCAGTGCCGACATCTTCCAGTGTAGATGGTTCATAACCGAGCAGACCGAAGCGACGGGCAAGTACTTCTCGTTGTTTCGGATTAAGATCTTCAAGCCATTTTACAATGTTCGCTCGCATATCGTTATCCTGAAGGTTCTCTTCAGGACCACATTCGTTATTATCGGCGAGAATGTCTAGCAACGCTTTGTCATTCTCACCGCCGATAGGAATGTCTACCGAGGTAATACGTTCATTAAGTCGAAGCATTCGACTGACTTCTTCTACCGGCTTGTCTAATGCTTTGGCGATTTCATCGGCAGTGGGTTCATGATCGAACTTTTGTGACAATTCCCGTGCGCAACGCAGATAGACATTTAATTCTTTAACTACGTGAATAGGTAAGCGAATAGTACGGGTTTGATTCATGATGGCCCGTTCGATGGTTTGTCGAATCCACCATGTTGCATAAGTTGAAAAACGAAATCCCCGTTCGGGATCAAATTTTTCTACGGCACGGATTAATCCAAGATTGCCTTCTTCAATTAAATCGAGCAATGCCAGCCCACGGTTGTTGTAGCGACGAGCAATTTTTACGACCAGACGAAGATTAGAAACGATCATTCGTTTACGAGAAGCGTCACATCCCTTTAAGGCACGGCGAGCAAAATAAACCTCTTCCTCAGCGGTAAGCAACGGTGAAAAACCAATTTCACCTAAATATAACTGAGTAGCATCTAGGTTTTTGGGTGGTTCCTCCTGAGAAAACGCATTGTCATCAACGGCGTTGCCTCTGTTAGATTTTAGTTTAGTGCCAGTTTTAGTTTCTGGCGTATTTTGCTCAAACTCTTCCTGAGCCTTTGGTGCGATTACAGCGGTTTTTTGTTGACCCACGACAGCATCTCCTGCGTTGTTGGTTACCCTGCGATGTTCTCCTTTACTTTCTTATTATTTTTTATTTTATTTTTTTACTTTTGGCAGGTAGCGAAGAGGATCTAATGATTTTCCCCGATACCTCACTTCAAAATGAAGTTTTACCGAATCTGTACCCGTGTTACCCATGGTAGCAATTTGCTGCCCTGCGGCGACCCATTGCTGTTCTTTCACGACGATTTTGTCATTGTGTGCATAGGCACTTAGCATGGCATCGGTATGTTTTATAATAACCAGATTGCCATACCCTCGTAATGCGTTGCCGGCATAAACCACTTTTCCCATGGCGGCAGCGACAATAGGGGTGCCTTTTTTAGCCTGGATATTAATACCCTTATTGCCCGGTGCTTGCGGGTCAAATGCACTACTAACGTTTCCATTCGTCGGCCAAACCCATTTTTCTACTGTTGTGGGAAAGTCCCGTCGAAACGTTTCTTTTTGCTTTTCCGTCAAAGGTTTGACAGTAATAACGTCTTGCTTGTTAACACGAATTTCACTTTCACTGTACGCTTGCGATTTAGGGGGGTCAACACTCCTTTTGTCGTAATTTTTGCTGGTCGTACCAGATTTGACTTGAACTTTTTTATGGGAACTGGTTTGTGTCACCGCTGTCATTTTTTTCGGTTGTAAGCGCAGAGTTTGACCGGGGTAAATTGGATAAGGTGCTGAAAGATTGTTGTATTTTGCGAGATCCCGATAGTCATTTCCGGTGTACCAAGCGATGGCAAACAAGGTATCGCCCTTTTGTACTACATAAGTGTTACTTTTAAACCCCTGGTCATCTTCTTGGGGTTGACTATCGAGTAAAGTGACCGGCGCGGGTGTCGTTCTGTTGGAACAGGCCGTCAAAAATATGACGCAAAGAAGAGAGAGAAACGATAACTTAGCCCACTTTTTATCCATTCTCACTCCTTTAATGCAACAACAAGTAGGCAATCACGGCAATGCCTACCGTAGCCCAGCCTAAATACTCAATATATTCCCTTAATTTTGTTTCCATGGCCGCGCCACCCCAGCGCATAAGACCGGCGACAAGAAAAAAACGTGCGCCTCTACCGATGGCTGAAGCAATGAGAAACGGAGCAAATGCCATACTCAGGATGCCGGCACTAATGGTGAATATTTTATAGGGTATGGGAGAAAACCCAGCTAAAAACACCACCCAAATACCGTATGCTTCAAACCACTGAATGGTTGTTTCTAATTTTTCCTGATACCCCGCTGAAAGAATGAGAGGCTCTAGCCAGGCATCGAAGGCAAAATAGCCTAAGGCATAGCCACCAATTCCACCTAATACCGAGGCGAGGGTGGTAAGGGCGGCATATCGCCACGCCCGATGGGGCTGAGACAAGGACATGGGGGCCAACATCACATCAGGAGGAATGGGAAAAAACATGGATTCAGCAAAGCTTAGACCTGCCAGGTATTTACCCGCATGGCGGTGCTTGGCCCAGCGTATCGCTAGGTCATAACACGATTGAAATAGCTTCACTGCAAGTCTCCTGCAATCAGCGGTACGAAACGCACGGATTCAATGGTGTTGGTTTGTAATTCGCCATCGATTCGATCGACGCATAATAGGTTTTGTTGTGCACTTCCCACAGGGATAATCAGCCGTCCGCCTTCTTTTAACTGGTCACAAAGATCCTTGGGCAACTGACTGGCAGCGGCCGTAACTAATATGGCATCGTATGGGCCTTTACTTAGCCATCCTTTCCAACCATCGCCATGTTTCATGGAAATATTATGCAAATTTAGCTGATTCATGCGGCGTTTAGCCTGAAACTGCAAGGTTTTGATCCTTTCTACGCTGTACACATGATCAAATAGCTTGGCTAAAACGGCGGTCTGATAGCCAGAGCCGGTGCCAATCTCTAAGATTTTTTGTGGTTTATTGTCTGCTTTTAGTAGCAGTTCGGTCATTTTAGCCACAATATATGGTTGTGATATCGTCTGTCCCTGACCAATAGGAAGGGCTGTGTTTTGATAAGCTTTATGCTTAAGTGCATCAGGGAGAAACAAATCCCGGGGAGTGGCGGCAATTGCCATCAATACTTTTTGATCCCTAATCCCTTCACTGAAAAGCAGTTCGGCGAGCTTTTCGCCCTTTCTTGTTGTTTTCATCGCAGTGAGTCTGTTCCTATCTAATAATTATGAAATACTTTTATTTAACCAGTCTTCCATACCGGCAAGGCTTTCCTGCGCGGTCATATCCACGCTAAGTGGTGTCACAGAGCAGTAACCATGAGCAATAGCGTGAAAGTCGGTGCCTGGTCCCGCTTCCTGTTCTGCGCCCGATGGGCCGTACCAGTATATTTCCCGGCCAAAAGCGTCGGTATCCTTTACCATGCCTTCAGCCCGGTGTCGTTTTCCTTGCCGTGTTACTTTTATTCCCGTTAATTGTTCGTAGGGAACATCGGGAACATTAATATTTAATATTTGATTAGACGGTAATGGGTGAACCTGAAGTTTACGAATAATCTCCAGTACCACTTTGGCGGCGGTCTCAAAATGCTTGCCTTCATGACTGGTTAGAGACACCGCTATGGCGGGCAACCCCATGTAGCGCCCTTCTGTTGCGGCGGCCACCGTACCGGAGTAAATCACATCATCACCAAGATTGGCGCCATGATTGATGCCTGAAACCACCAGTTCGGGATCTTCATCTAAAAAACAATTGACCCCTAGGTGCACGCAGTCAGAGGGGGTACCGTTTACCGAGTAGAATCCGTTGTCAAGTTGTTGGATCCGTAATGGGTTGTGCAAAGACAGGGCATTACTGGCGCCACTGCAATTTCTGTCTGGGGCAATAACGGTCACATCGTGGGCTTGCGCCAGCGTTTTGTACAGGACGGTAATGCCTTTGGCGAATACGCTGTCGTCGTTACTCAACAAAATTCGCATGTCAGGTTCCTTATTGGCTAAGTAGTCGGTTGCGTTTGGGCGGGACCCGCTGGCGATATCAGCGTCACACACTCACGTAATACGGTGGTGGCGTAGCAGCCAGCCGGTAAACTGAATGAAAGGATCACTGTATCACCCTTATGTTGCCATTCAAGTTGTTGTGGCCAGATTTTTATCGGCCGTCTTTCCTGCTTCATCCCAGTTTGTTCAAGAAAGCCTGCCAGTGGCCCGTGATTGCTCGCCACCGCTTGCTCAAGTGCAAGGGCTTCCTGATCCGTAGGCGGTGCGCCGGCACCCCAAAGTGGTGCTGTGGGCGACAGATCGCGCTCGGCGTATCTGTCACTAAAAGCGGGATCGTTATCGGTATTAATAAAAAAGCTATGAGAGCCCGACAGCATCAAGGCATCGCCGGGGATCACGCTATCTAACAAGCCCTGCTCGATGCGTTGACTTAACACTTCATTGAATAACCAGCTGCGCAAAGCCGATAGCGCCATATTGCGTTTGTTTCGGTTACGAATGACTTCGTTGGCAATCATGCGCGCGCCAAGTTGAAGGTTGCCCCCTTCCATTCGTTGGCCTTGTTCGTCTATGCGCACCTGTCCAAAACGTTGCTCGCCAAAATAATTGGGTGCACCGTGTTTGTTGACGTAATTTAGCGCTTTGATAAACCCATCGCTTTCGGTTAAGTTGCGCAAGGTAATACTAAAGCGATTACCTTTAAGCTGGCCGGTTCTTAATTTTTTATTGTGACGGTGTGCCGACAACACCTTTACCCCAGGTACCGCAAAAGAGGTGAAATCGAAATCGGCTTTACCCGGTGCATGCAGCCCAAACCACTGACGGGTAACGGCGTATTTATCCTTTCTCCCGGCGTAGGAAACATTCCGTAACGGCAGGCCGGTAAACTTAGCCAATTGTTCGGCTACCCACGCCGTATTTGCCTGGGTCTTTTCCACCCAAATAAACTGATGTTCACCTTCTTCGGTAAGGGCGTAGCCTAAATCCTCGGTTACTACGAAGTCTTCAGGATCCCGTTTAAATACGGCGGTAGAGGTAGGCGGTGTCGTGGCAAAACGCCAGTGTTCCGTACTTAGCATGACGAGCTCGCCTGTTGCAGTAGCACCACAGCGTGGGCAGCAATACCTTCTTTTCTGCCGGTATAGCCCAGCTTTTCCGTGGTGGTGGCCTTTACATTAACCGCGCTGATATCACAATCACAATCTTCGGCAATGATGGTGCGCATCTTTTGAATATGAGGCGCCATCTTTGGGGCTTGGGCGACGATGGTAACGTCGGCATTGCCTAATGTATAACCTTGTTGATTAATTAACTTCATAACATGACGTAATAATTGGCGACTGTCAGCGCCGGAAAAGGCCGCGTCGGTATCCGGGAAATGTTGTCCGATATCACCCAGTGCAGCCGCGCCGAGAAGGGCGTCACATAGGGCGTGTAAAAGCACATCGCCGTCAGAGTGGGCAAGCAGCCCTTGAGGGTAAGGGATGTGTACGCCACCTACAATGATAGGTCCGTCACCACCAAATTTATGTACATCAAAACCATGTCCTATTCGCATGCAGCGCCTCTCAGGAAGTGGGGAAAGTGAGTTGTCTAAGATAAAATTCAGCCAGTGAGAGATCCATTGGCTGGGTAATTTTGATATTACCCGGGTGGCTGTCGATGAGTGCCACTGTGTACCCTTGGGCTTCCATTGCCGATGCTTCATCAGTAATGGTTAAGCCATTGTTTAAGCCACTTATCAGGGCTTGTTTTAGTAACACCGCTGGGAATAATTGCGGCGTTAATGCATGCCAAAGGTGTTCCCTACTTTCGGTATGGGCAATACATGGACGATTACCCTTTGCCCGTTTCATGGTATCTCTTACTGGCGTTGCGAGTATGCCGCCAGTCACGTCATCACGACTGCGTACCGCGAGCAGCTGGTCAAGATCGGTATGATGCAAGCACGGCCGCGCGGCATCATGTACCAACGCCCAATCGCCAGGGTTCAATACGGATAAACCGGCAAGCACAGAATCGGCCCGTTCTTTTCCGCCGTCTACCACGGTAAGCCAGGGGGCATTGGCCACAGGCAATGTGGGAAACCAACCATCGTCTTTGTTTATTGCCACCACAATGTGGTCAATGGCGGGGTGGCTGTGTAAGTTTTCTAAAGTGTGTTCGAGAATCGTTTTACCCGCTAGAGTAAGGTACTGTTTGGGTTTGTCGGCCCGCATTCGACTGCCAACACCCGCCGCCGGTACCACGGCCACTACTGAAGGTTCTGTCATGACTTTAATCGTTGTTCGCAGGAATAATACGGTAAAAGGTTTCGCCCCGTTTTATCAGTCCCAATTCGTGTCGCGCCCGCTCTTCAATTGACTCAAGACCTATTTTGAGATCGTTGATATCGGCTTTTAGCAGGCTATTTCGTTGCGCAAGGTTCTGATTTTGCGCCGATTGTGCTTTTACTTCCTCTTTTAATTTGAGGTAGTCGGGGATCGCATTTTTACCAAACCACAGACGGTATTGCAGCATGCACAGTAGTGCAATCAATATGATGGTTATCCATTTATCCTGCCGCACAATCGGTACCTTGTCGTTAATCATCAACCTATTATGCCCACTCCGTTGCGGCGGGTCTACTGGCTGCAAGGTTTTTGCGCCATTGTCAGGCAATTTTAATCATTTTATTGTGTTTAATAACAGGGTTTCCACCCACCACGCTTTGTGTTGTTATGGGATAAGGGAACACAAAAAGATCCATCATGTTTAATTGTACACAAAACGATACAGGGCAAGTGAATAATGCAGCAGGCAAAACGGTGTGCTATCTCGCTTGCTCGACTAAATTTCGGTAGCATCCGGCGAAAATAAGGTTGTGCGCTGATCTTTACTGCGCCTAACCGTTATAAAAACCATTACTGGGGCGAAAAAGCACGCCATCTGTATCGACAGTTGGTATTGCCCATAAACTTTTAACGATAGAAGGATTTCAATGCTCAGTCACGACGATCTCAATACACTATCTTCCATTCGTCAGCGGATTCGTGATCACTACCGTATCGATGAATCCACCGCTATTGATCAGATCTTACCTATTGCGGAAGTCAACCCGCGGGCACGCAGTCGGGCGTGGGAAAGGGCGCGCAAAATGGTTTTGCAAATACGCCGCGAGCAAGAAGGTCATGGCGGTGTGGATGCGCTGCTCAATGAATATTCACTGTCTACCGCCGAAGGCGTAGTATTGATGTGTTTGGCGGAAGCCTTGTTGCGTGTGCCAGATAAAGCCACGCAGGACGAATTAATTCGGGATAAATTATCCAAAGGGCAATGGACACCCCATTTGGGTAATTCCGACTCCTTGTTCGTCAATGCCTCGGCCTGGGGATTGCTTCTCACCGGTAATATGGTGAACTATGCTGACAAACGTCGACAAGAACAGTTTGGCTTGTTGAAGAAAACCTTGGGACGGATGGGAGAGCCGGTTATCCGTCGTGCCATGAATATTGCCATGCGAGTGATGGGCAGACAGTTTGTTATGGGTGAAACCATTAGCGATGCGGTGGAACGGGCCAAGGAAAAAGAAACCAAAGGTTATGTGTACTCCTATGACATGCTTGGCGAAGGTGCGCGCACCATGGCGGATGCTGAGCGTTACTATGAGGCTTACGTCGAGGCGATAAAGGTTATCGGTAAAGCCGCAGCGAACCGTGGGCCAAAGCGCTCGCCGGGTATTTCCGTCAAGTTATCAGCCATCCATCCCCGTTATGAATTTTTGCAATATGAACGTGTGCTGGCTGAAATTCCACCCAAACTCAAAGCCCTTTGTTTGATGGCGAAAGAATATGATATCGGGCTGACGGTGGATGCTGAAGAAGCGGACCGATTGGATATTTCTTTAGATATTATTGAGCGGGTATTTCGGGATCCGGATCTCAATGGTTGGACCGGTTTTGGGTTAGCCGTTCAGGCCTACCAGAAACGGGCATTGGATGTGATTGAATGGTTGCGTACCCTTACCCTTGAAGTGGGTCGCAGTCTGATGGTGAGATTGGTAAAAGGGGCTTATTGGGATACGGAAATTAAGCTTACCCAACAATTGGGCGTGGATGGCTTCCCGGTGTTCACCCGAAAATCATCCACCGATGTGTCCTATCATGCTTGTGCCAACCGGTTATTGGATTACCGTGACACGATTTACCCCCAATTTGCTACCCATAACGCCTACTCGGCGTCGGTGATAATCGAGTTGGCCGGTGACGATAAAGAGGGCTTTGAGTTTCAATGTCTGCACGGCATGGGCGATACCTTATATGATCAGGTGGTCACCGAAGAGAAAATTCAATGCCGGGTGTATGCGCCCGTTGGCGAACACGAAGATCTCCTGGCATATCTGGTAAGACGGTTACTGGAAAACGGGGCCAATTCTTCGTTTGTTAATGCCATTGTCGATGATGAGCAGCCGGTAGAAGCCTTGCTAGAAGATCCGGTGGAAAAAACACAACGCCTTAAAGTGCGCTATAACAAGCAAATTCGTACGCCACGGGATTTGTATGCCCCAGAGCGGGAGAATTCACGGGGCTTGGATCTCACCGACGTGAACGCCGCAAATGCGTTACAGCACGAATTATCTCGCTGGAAAAATTACTACACCAAAGACAAACAACAAATACCCGACAATGCCACAATGGTGGTGAACCCTGCCCATCATCAGGATATCGTTGGCTATCATCATTATGCCGAGCAAGACGGGATGCGTCAGGCGTTGGATATCGCCCATACGGGGTTTGCATCCTGGTCAAAACGATCCGTGGAAGAACGGGTCAGCATTTTAGAGCGTACCGCCCATGCCCTTGAGCGCCACATGGGCGAACTCATTGCGATCTGTATTCGTGAAGCCGGTAAAGTGACCCAAGATAGCATCGATGAAGTGCGCGAAGCGGTGGATTTTTGTCGTTATTATGCGGTCCGTGCCCGCGAGCTCGATGAAGATCAGCGCTTCGTTCCCCGGGGGGTGGTGTTGTGTATCAGTCCGTGGAATTTTCCCTTGGCAATTTTCTTAGGACAAGTGGCCGCCGCACTGGCCACCGGAAACACGGTGGTAGCCAAACCGGCAGAGCAAACAAGCTTAATAGCCAAACGTGCTGTTGAGATCATGCATACCGTGGGATTACCCGAAGATGCGTTACAACTCATCATTGCGCCGGGTAAGTATGTGGGCAGCACCTTGCTGCCGGATGAGCGAATCAAAGCGGTTATGTTTACCGGCTCAACCCAAACCGGTACGTTAATTTCCCAGTTGTTAGCTGAGCGGGGCGGCGAGCAAGTCCCCCTTATCGCCGAAACCGGCGGACAAAACTGTATGATCGTCGATTCCACCGCCTTACCGGAACAAGTGGTGGATGATGTGATCCATTCGGGTTTTCAAAGTGCGGGGCAACGTTGTTCGGCGTTGCGTGTTTTGTATGTGCAAGAAGACATTGCCGACGATTTAATCACCATGCTCATTGGCGCTATGAAAGAGTTGGCCATTGGCGATCCGGCTTCTCTTCGCACCGATGTGGGCCCCGTAATCGATGAAAAAGCCTTAAACAGCTTAAAAGAACACCAAGATTTCATGAAGGACAATGGCACCTTGTTGTATCAGTGTGAGGTGCCGACGGGCCATGACGATGGTTATTTCTTCCCGCCTACCTTATATGAAATTAGTGAAATCAATGTGTTACAACGTGAAGTCTTCGGTCCTGTGGTGCATGTTGTGCGCTTTAAAGGAAGCGAAATCAGTGAAGTGGTGGATCGGATCAACAGTACCGGTTTCGGCTTAACCATGGGTGTACATTCGCGCATTGAAGAGCGGGCCAATGAACTTGCGGCCAGAAGTCGCGCCGGTAATGTGTATATTAACCGTGACATGATTGGCGCCATTGTTGGTGTTCAACCCTTTGGTGGTCGCGGTTTGTCGGGTACGGGCCCGAAAGCCGGCGGGCCAAATTACCTTCGTCGTTTGATGCAGGAGCGGGCAACGCCTAAGCCTTCCTATGTTGAAGATGTGGAAAACCCGGATGCGGCGTTGGTGGGTGAGCAGCAAGATGCAGAAGCCGCAAATCGTCTTATGAACAAAGGCGTAGCGGTAGAAAGCCTATGGCGTCATACGCCACTTAACGACCGTATTTCCATGGTAAGGCAGTTGCTCGCCAAACTGGCAAAAGTGGATATTGTGGATGAATTGGCCGATGATCTGAATAGAACATTGGCTACCGCGCGCCAACAGTTAACCAGCATTGAACGCAAACTGGCAAAGCCCAAGCAGTTGCCCGGGCCAACCGGGGAGTCCAACAAACTGTATCTTGAACCTCGAGGGGTGATGGTGTGCTTTGCGGATAAAGGGGTGACGTTTGAATATTGGACGCTGTCTATCGTAACGGCATTGGCCACCGGAAACGTAGTCGTATCGGTGGTTTCCGATCTGTTTTACGAAGAAGCGTTGGCGTTCCAGAAAAACTTCAATAAAACCGGTGCCAAAGAAGGGGTGTTTCAGGTCGCCAGACTCAGTCACTTGAATGATTTGTTGATGCACGAGCACCTTGCTGGGGTGGTAGTGGATTCGAATACTGAGCGTACGGCGCAGATCACCGCCATGCTATCTTCTCGGGAAGGGGCTATATTGCCGGTGATCACCGCAGAATATAACGATAACCTGATTCAGCGAATGGTGACGGAAAAAACCATCAGCATCGATACCACCGCATCGGGGGGAAATACCTCACTGATGACGTTAGTCGAGGATGATGAGTAGTGTCTAATCCCTAACGGGGTTATGAAAATAAAAAGCGTGTCTTTAGACACGCTTTTTTGTTTTTACTATACCCATTCACTGGAACGACGACGTTTTCTCGGTAAGAAAGTCAAAATCACACCAAGTAAAACCCCGCTTCCTGCGACAATGCCGCCCCAGGTAAACCACTTGATCATTTCGTCCTTGCTTTGAGCTTCAAGTTGCAAGGTCAGCTTTTGTATCTGCCGAGTTTGGCTGTCGGTTTCCTTTGACAGGCGAGTGACATCCTGCTGTGCTGTGTTCAACTGCTGTTTAAGGCGGCTGTTTTCAGATTTCAGTCCTTGCAGGCTGGCTTGATTGTCTGCCAAGCGCTTGGTCAAAATAGGCAGTTGCTCTGCCCGAGACATGGTGTTGCTGACAAATTTAGACTCGACCCAGCCGGTTCTGTCCTGATTGTCTTTAACCTGTGTAAATTCAGTCTCGCTGTTTCTGTCTAACACCGTTATTGGTGTTCCCGCTTCAATAGAACCGAGAATACGATAATTTCTGCTTGGCCCCGTATGGAGAAAGACAAACAGATCATCACGAATGTAATGTGAAGAAGATGCCTCCATTTGCAGAGACTCATCGATGGGCTCCTGTTGCCCGAAAACTTGAAAAGAGAGACCGATCATGGTGATCGTAAGCCACTTTCGTAACATAATGCGTCCGTCGTTATATTGAAAAACTCTGTGATGGTATTGGCTGTAACTCCGAAAGGCAAGCTTACAACCAAGGTTAGGACAGATAACTTTCCGTTCCGTTCATCCTAAAGAGGAAATTTCATTTTTCAAAAACGAACTAACATTGCGAAAAAACAAAGACAAAGGTATGGTGTTAGCCATATTAGCCCACCGCCCTTTTCGCATCATGTCGGAAATTGAAATAAAATTTGTTTCACGGGAAAGCACGCTTTCGCCTTTTTTGGAAAACGTGGTGCCCGCACTGGAAAGTGTGGGTTTTACTGTGCAAAGCGAACCTGAAATCAGGTTACAGAACGACTACTTTGATACACCAGAACACCATTTCCAACAACGCAAAATGGGGTTTCGGGTTCGAGGATGTAATGAACAATACGAACAGACGGTAAAAACCCGCGGTAAAGTCAGTGGCGGTTTACATCAGCGCGCAGAATACAATGTGGATCTACAAAGTGCAGAACCGGATTTACGTTTGTTTCCCTCGGATATCTGGCCGGATAACTGGCAGGTAGAGCAAGTTAATACGGCATTGCAGCGTCAGTTTAGTACCCATTTCTCCCGCGTGGCATTCAATGTGACACGAGGCGAAGCACAGGTGGAAGTGGTGCTTGATGAAGGCGAGGCCACCACGGGGAAAAACAGCTCACCCATTCGGGAAATTGAACTGGAGTTAAAGCAGGGCGATATCACCGAACTGTTTGCCATTGCCAACGTGCTTATCGAACATATGACGGTGCGCTTGAGCGATGTATCAAAGGCGGCCCAAGGCTACCAACTGATAAATGGTTTATCGCCCGTGGTTGTTCCCATGGAGGCGTATCTTCCATTAACCGAAGACATGACCACGGAACAGGCCTTTTGCAGTGCGGTACAATATGCCCTTAGCCACTGGCAAAAGCATGAGCACCAGTTTTATGAAACCGGCTCTATCAAGGTGTTGCCAGAAATCGTAAACAGTGCCCGTCTGTTGATGCAAACGGTTTCTTTGTATCTGCCGGTGTTACAGTGTCCGCAAATGCTCAAGGTGCATCAGGTGTTGATGCAATATATGCAGCGTTGGCTGTGGCAGGACGACTTACAATGTTTACGTTACCTGTTATCGAAAAAGAGCGTATTTTATAAATGCTTAAGCCGTTACCCTGCGTTAGCCAGTTATCTTCAGGGGCGAAAAGCCGGGCTTATTCATGCCCATGCTCCCGATGACCTGCTCTGTAGTGCACAAACCAACAAGCTGAAGATCCTGTTAACCGAGGTAGTGACCACAAAGCCTTGGCGGGAACACTCTAAGGCTTATGATATTCCTGTGATGGAGCATGCTAAAGGCTGGCTGTCCCAAGGGTGGCAAACGGTTCAACAGACTATGCCGTCCGCCCGTGGGATGGCACCTGAAAATTACATTGCGATTGAAGTCTTATTGCGTCAAACCTTGTGGAATGGTTTCTTATTGGCAAAGTTGTTTGATGATGAGCGTCTCCATTTTAGAGCACCGTGGTTAGATCTTTTAACCGGCATCGAAGAATTAAAAGCACTTATGATGCTACGGGGTGTCGCGCAAGAAGCTGAACTTGACGATATTAGTGATATTTTTGCCTGGATAGATGAAAAAATATCACGGTTAATGCGAGTAATGGAACTTACTCGTAATGCCGGTATGCAGGGCGATGTGTACTGGTAATGTCACACTACTATCGACAAGAAGGATAAGGTAGGTACACGTATGTTGCATCATTATGCGCTGGGTATTCTGTGTCTTTGTTATGGTGTTTTGGTTATCCAGTTTTTTCGTGAGCGACCGCATATTATCGCTGCAAACTGGGTTCTCGCTGCGTTGTTGTGTTGGCCTTTCATTCTAACCGATGAATTTATTCGCATGTCTGGCGAAACCTCAAGTCTTATGGGGCTAACGGCCTTTGTGCCGGTGTTAATCATAAGCTGTTTGTACCGTGCGGTGAAATCACTGGTGATTGATAACCCGCCACCTTCTAAACCCATGTTATGGTTACCGCTGGGCCTGACCTTGATAGGACAGCTTGCTGTCGCCTTTGAGCCGGTTTCTGAACGCATTTTTTGGATCACGGCTTCTCCTGTTGGCCAACCATTGACTCATGGCCCCGTCTATCTTACCTACATGTTATCCGGGTTCAGTGTGCTGATTTTAGGCATATTGATATCTGAAATGGTGCAAAACTATCATCGTCACTTATCTTCTCAGGTTGCCGAGCTTGCGCACTTTAAAGTGCGTTGGGTAGGAGGTGCCTCGGGAATTTGTGTGGGCTGTGCATTTTGTTGCATCTTGTTGGTGACCGCAGCCACATTTGGCTTTTTTAACGTGGATTTTTGGCAGTCGTTGATCAATCTTTTATTGGCCATTGCCATGTTGTTGGTGTTATTGGCGCTGATCCGACCCCAACATACTTCACCTTCGCCGTTAGATTATTACCGTCTTGACGAGCTAAACGCGGAACACTGCGTCATGCGAGAGGCGCTAACGCGGGCTGAAGCGTCTATGGTAGATTCAGAAGCATTTAAAACGCCACGACTGACCCTTAAAGCGTTTGCGAAAGAGTGTAAGGTGGAACCAACCACGTTAATCATTGCCTTGCGCTTGCTGGAAAAACGGGATTTTCGCCGTTTTGTTCATCAGTATCGGTTGGAATATGCGCAAACAGTGCTGTTGCCCAATAACGAACATCTTGCGCATGAGGCGAAGCGCTTTGGCGTGCAGTCGGACAAGTTCTTAGACGATGTCTTATCGCGCTATTTTAGCAAGACGCGGTAGTTTTCGTTTACATCAGTAGTGCATTTGCGCGTACTTATCAGCCAGTTCAGCAAGGCTTTCACGGTGAGCTGGATCTGGTGAGATACAATCCACCGGACAGACCTGTACACAGCTTGGTTCATCATAATGGCCAACACACTCGGTGCAGCGTTTATGATTTATCTGATAAATCTCTTTCCCTTGGGAAATGGCCTCGTTGGGGCATTCCGCAACACACATATCGCAATTAATACATTCATCGGTAATAAGTAATGCCATTGGGACAACCTATTTGTAGGCGAATTTTACACCGAGTATAACCAAAGGGCGCTGAACGGCTCTTGACGCAAGTCAATACATCATGGCGAGAGTAGATGATTAGTTAAATTGTCGATGGAGGATTTGTTCGGTAAAGCTTTTACGCAGGTAAAAGCCCCGGGGGCGCGTGCGGATCTTTTCACCATCATCACCGATGGCATCGGTTAGGATCTGCCCACTGGCGGCTTTAGGCCGAATGTGCAGGGCTTGGCCTAAACGTGCGGTGATTTGCGCTACCTTTCCTAGAGCGATCATTTCTGTCAATTCTTCCCAATCACCTTGTAACACGGCGTCTTCTTCGTTGTTGGGTTGCCAGAAAAAGGCCGTTGCCACACGGCGTTCTGCTAGCGGAATTTCCCGATCCCCTTCCACCGGTACCCACAATACGCGCTGTAATTTATTTTTCACATTGGATGTTTGCCAGGTAACACCGGATTGATTGGTGAGCGGTGCATAACACACATAGGTCGTTTCCAGTGGTCGGTAAAACCCGTTAATAGGGATGGTTTTTAGCTCAATCCCCAGTTCTGGAAAATCCTGTTGGGGTTTGGAGCCTGCGGTGGCGCCGAGCCATTTTTCAATGAGCATACCGGGCCAGCCCTTGTGGCGCTGGAGATTCGCCGGAATGGCAAGCTGCGCCATCTGGGCCAAATCACCCAAACTCAGACCGGCAATGCGTTGACTACGGGCTAATAATTCAGCCTGATTTTTCGGAGCCGTTTGGGGTGGTTGCAAGATGATCTCCATACAATATGCGTTGAATTCGTATTAATGCTTTGAAAGGGATATAGTTTATGGAAGAATGCATCAATAGAAAAGTTTATCGTGCCCGGGAGTCTATGTGATAGATGCCGACGGATTCCGTGCGAATGTGGGCATAGTGATTTGCAACAAAATGGGTCAAGTATTTTGGGCAAGACGTTATGGCCAACATTCATGGCAGTTTCCACAAGGCGGAATTGATGAAGGGGAAACTGCAGAAGAAGCTATGTACAGGGAGTTACACGAAGAAGTAGGGTTAACACGAAAGGATGTCACCATTCTCGGTGTTACCCGCAACTGGATGCGATATAAATTACCTAAGCGACTTATACGTCAGGGTAGTTCACCCGTGTGCATAGGTCAGAAGCAAAAATGGTTTTTACTCCAGCTGGATTGCCAGGATAAAGACGTGGATGTGTTAAAAAGCGGACATCCGGAGTTTGATGACTGGCGGTGGGTGAGCTATTGGTATCCCATTCGTAACGTCGTGTCTTTTAAACGTGATGTTTACCGTAAGGTGATGAAAGAGTTTGCTGGCGTCGCCATGCCGGTGGGTCAACGTGTGCACAATACGTCGTCCAACAAGCGTTATCGTAAACGCCGTCGAAATGGATAAATAGGAGAGCATCCAGGTGGCCGAGATTGGGAATATTCTCACCACATTAAAACGTATCGTTCAAGAGATGATCCAAATTCCTGAATTGGATCAAGCTCTTTTTCGGCTTGCCTCCAGGGTCAAGCAAACCATGCGCGTGGATTCTTGTTCTATTTATCTTGCTGATGAGGACAATCAAGTCTTTGTTCTCAAAGCCACCGACGGGTTACATCCCGATGCGGTGGAACTGGTCCGTATTGGTTTTTCTGAAGGCCTCATTGGCCTTGTGGGGCAACGGGAAGAACCATTAAACATAGTCAATGCCCACCATCACCCCCGATTCAAACACTATCCTGAAGTGAAAGAAGAAAACTACAACGCCTTTTTAGGCACACCTATCATTCATCAACGTCGCGTGCTTGGTGTGATCACCATGCAGCAACGGGCGATGCGCAGATTCAGCGAAAATGAAGAAGCGTTTTTGGTCACGCTGGCTGCGCAACTCGCCTCGGAAATCACTAATGCGGATATCCGGGGGGCGTTAAGTCACGAATCTGCGGTTGGGGTGTTGCCGCCACAAAAAAATGTCAGAGGCATCGCGGGATCTCAAGGGCTCGCAGTGGGAATTGGCTGTTCCACAGACAGCTCCATTTCATTACGAAATTACGTTGCCAAGCGATGTGTCGATAAAGATATGGAAATCCATCGTTATCGACGTGGTGTGGAGCTTACCCGTAAGCATGTGGATCATTTATCAAGCCGTTTAGATAGCGCCATTCCCGATGATGTGAAATCCATTTTTCAGCTTTATCACCAATTGCTCGATGCCAATAGTTTAGGGCGAGAGGTGGAAGCAAAAATTCGTGAAGGTTGGGATGCCGGTTCCTCATTAAAAATGGTGGTGGAAGATTACGCCACCCGTTTCCAAAATATGGAAGATCCTTATATGCAGGAGCGGGCCATTGATATTGTGGATCTCTCAAACCGTATCCTGATAAATATACTGTCTGATGAAGACGGCAAGGTTCCCGCTGCCAAAGAAGTTAAACAACCCAGTATTTTAGTGGCCGAAGAAGTCAGCGCCTCCATGTTAGCGGAGTTTCCCCGGGAATATTTGATGGGGATTATTTCTATTCGTGGGTCGAATAACTCCCATGCGGCCATTTTAGCCAGAGCCATGGGGATACCGGCGGTCATGGGGTGTCAGAATATCTCTCCGGCACTGGTGGATGGAAAAGAGCTTTTGCTTGATGGTTATTCCGGCGAAGTGATTATTTCCCCTGATAGCTCTATTCGTGCTGAGTTCATTCAGCTTATTGAAGAAGAAGAAACCCTGGCCGAGCGCATTGACGCAGAAGCGAGTCTGGCCTGTGAAACTCAAGATGGGTGTGGGATTTCCTTATATGTAAATGCCGGCCTGTCGGCGGATATTGAAACGACCCAATATGCCAATGCTCAGGGGATTGGTCTTTATCGAACAGAAATTCCCTTTATGTTACGGGAACGGTTTCCGTCGGAACAAGAGCAGGTGGAATTATACCGAGAAATCCTGATGGCCTCGCCGGAACAAAGCATTACCATGCGAACGTTAGATGTGGGCGGGGATAAACCACTACCGTATTTTCCAATTAACGAAGAAAATCCTTTTCTCGGGTGGCGTGGTATACGTTTGACTTTAGATCACCCTGATATTTTTCTTGTTCAAATCCGGGCCATGTTGCGAGCCAGTATTGGTTTAACGAACCTGAAAATTATGCTGCCGATGATTTCATCTGTGGGTGAAGTGGAAGATGCAGTGCGTCTATTGGAACAGGCATACCTTGAAATCAGTGATGAAATTGCGGATTCTGACGTGATTTTGCAAAAACCCAAACTGGGGATCATGTTGGAAGTACCCTCGGTACTTTATCAGTTACCCCAACTGGCGAAGCTGGTGGATTTTTTCTCTGTAGGCAGCAACGATTTAACCCAGTATCTGCTGGCGGTGGATCGAAACAACGCCCGGGTGGCCAGTTTATATAACAGTTATCATCCTGCGGTACTCAGTGCCTTATATGATATTGTGCGCCAGTCAAATGCGAACCAGATCCCCGTTACCGTATGTGGCGAAATTGCCGGTGAACCCGGTGGTGCTGTTTTGCTAATGGGCATGGGATATCGAAAGCTGAGTATGAATGCCCACAATTTACGTAAAATAAACTGGGTAATACGTAATGTCAGTCTGGATGAATCGAAAACATTGCTGGCAAAAACACTCACGGCGTCAAGTCATGAGGAAGTCTTTAATCATATCAATCATTATTTGGAACATCGCGGACTAGGTGGGCTGGTGCGCGCCGGCTCCTAGTCTCTTTCGTCATTCGTTGCACGGCTTCTTCGATTTGTCGGTTATCCCTGCCTCGGCTCTTTATGCCTGTTCATTCTGTGGTAGGCTACGTCCTCATTTTCGAGAGATAGAATACATGGAACCATATTCTCTGATTTTTTTATGGTGTCTGGGTATCGGCTTAGTGGTTGGGCTATTGGCCGGTATGCTAGGTATAGGTGGTGGACTGATTATCGTTCCGGCTTTGTCCTATTTAATGGTTCATTTTCTCGGTATGAATACCGATACCGTTATGCCCATGGCCGTAGCAACGTCGTTATCTACCATTATCTTTACCGGTTTTTCTTCTGCTTTGGCGCATCATCGTTTGGGCAATTTAAGCCGATTCGTTGTTACATGGAGTGGATTAGGTATTGCGGCGGGGTCTGTTGCCGGTGCGTATACGGCCAGCGCCATTTCTGGGCATACCTTAAAAAACATTTTTGCCGTTTTGGTGATCCTGGTGGCAACACAAATGGTGTTTCAGAAAAGCCGTCCGTCAGGCCATAAGGCTAATAAACCCATTTTGCTGTCTGTGGGAGGCGGTACCGGGTTCATCAGCGCGTTGATGGGCATAGGCGGTGGTGCATTGTTGGTGCCGGCGTTAATCTGGTTTCAGGTGAATGTTCGTCAGGCTATCGGCTGTGCCGCATTTAGTGGGCTGGTTGTGGCCTTATTTGGTACGGCTAGTTTTATTAGTGCAGGTTTTTCCGCAACGGGGTTGCCAGATAATTCCATCGGTTATGTTTATTATCCGGCCACACTTGGTATTGTAACTACATCGGTGTTTACTGCGAACCTAGGGGCGAAACTAGGACAGAAAATGAATACCGATATATTAAAAAAATTATTGGCCGGCCTGTTAGTGCTGGTCAGTATACGAATGATAGTAGGAATTGAATAAATCATGGCAGAAAGCAGTTTCCTGGTTTTTCCAAATATAGATCCCGTCATCTTTAGTGTCGGGCCGTTAAGTGTACGATGGTACGGCATGATGTATCTGGTGGGATTCATTGCCGCTTACATGCTGGCACAGAAACGTCTATCACAAACCAACTGGACACGAGAACAGCTCAGTGACTTATTATTTTGGAGCTTTGTGGGGGTCATTTTAGGCGGACGTATTGGTTATGTCTTGTTCTATCAGTTCGGTATGTTCTTGGACGATCCTTTGTATTTATTCCGTATCTGGACTGGCGGCATGTCTTTCCACGGCGGATTATTAGGCGTCATTGTGGCGTTGATTTGGCAAGCCAAAAGAATGCAGACCACCTTTTTGCAGATCGGTGATTTTGTTGCCCCCCTGGTGCCTATTGGTTTAGGTGCAGGGCGTATTGGTAACTTTCTCAATGCTGAGCTGTGGGGCAGAACCACCGATGTACCATGGGCGATTATTTTCCCCAACGCGGGCAGTGAGCCTCGCCACCCTTCTCAATTGTACGAGTTTACCTTGGAAGGCGTGTTACTCTTTGCTATTTTGTGGTTGTACTCTGCACGTCCTCGTCCTGTTGGCGCGGTGGGTGGACTGTTTTTACTCGGCTACGGTTGCTTTAGGTTTACGGTGGAATATTTCCGTGAGCCCGATAGGCAAATTGGCCTGTATCCCATGGGACTAAGTCAGGGCCAGCTTTTATGTATACCTATGGTACTGGCAGGTGCCGGTCTTATGATTTGGGCTTATAAACATCATTCTTCGGCAAAAAATAAGAACGACCAAAAGAAATAAATCATGAAAGAATATTTACAGTTAATGCAACATGTCAAAGAGCAGGGTGTACGCAAGGATGACCGCACAGGCACAGGTACATTGAGTGTCTTTGGCTATCAAATGCGCTTTGATTTGGCCGAAGGCTTTCCCCTTGTGACCACGAAAAAGTGTCATTTAAAGTCCATTATTCATGAACTGCTGTGGTTTCTCAAAGGGGAGACCAATATTCGGTACCTGAAGGACAAGGGCGTGTCTATTTGGGATGAATGGGCAACCGAAGAAGGAGAGCTTGGCCCGGTCTATGGTAAGCAGTGGCGCAGTTGGGATGCCGGTGATGGCACCACCATTGATCAGATCCAACAAGTGGTTGAACAGATAAAGAACAATCCCGATTCCCGTCGTCTTATTGTCAGTGCGTGGAATCCCGCGGTATTGCCCGATGCGTCCTTAAGTCCTAGAGAAAATGCCGCGGCGGGCAAACAGGCTTTGCCGCCCTGTCATACCATGTTCCAGTTTTATGTGCTTAACAATAAACTGTCGTGTCAGTTGTATCAGCGCAGTGGCGATATTTTTTTGGGCGTGCCATTCAATATTGCCAGTTATGCACTTTTAACACTCATGATGGCGCAGGTGTGCAACCTGGAGCCCGGCGAGTTTATCCATACTCTTGGCGATGCCCATTTATATACCAATCATTTGGAACAAGCCGAATTACAACTTTCTCGGCAACCATTTCCTCGCCCTACCATGAATATAAACCCCGATATTAAAGATTTATTGGCTTTTTCGTTTGCAGACTTTGAACTTAGCGGTTATCAGTGTCATCCTCATATTAAGGCACCTGTGGCAATCTAATTAGGGAATAAATCAAGATGACAACGCCGGTACTTATTTGTGACGATTCGTCTTTTGCCAGAAAACAAATGGCACGATCAATACCGGATGGTTGGGATGTTACCCTGTCTTATGCAGGGAATGGTCAGGAAGCGTTAGACGCCATTCGGGCCGGAAAGGGTGACGTCATGTTTCTGGATCTGAATATGCCGGTGATGGATGGTTATCAAACCATGGAGGCTATTCGAGAACAGGATTTGCCTTGCTTGGTTATTGTTGTCTCCGGTGATGTACAGCCTGAAGCCCGTAGTCGGATGTTGTCCTTAGGGGCGCTGGATTTTATTCGTAAACCGGTAGACAACATCTCCTTGTCGGAGTTGCTCAATCAATATGGTATTTATCGCGGCGAGGCGACGGCGAGCAAGCGGGTTGTTGATACTCTCCAAGATGGCGGCGAGCAAACCGATGATCGCTTAGACGCTTACCGTGAATTGGTGAATGTTGCCATGGGGCGCGCCGGTGAAAGCTTGGCACGTCTGTTGGGGGCGTTTATCGATTTACCTATCCCCAATGTAAACGTTATCGAAACCACCGAAATTCACATGGCAATTGCCGAAATCAATAAAAATGAACGGGTATCTGCAGTATCTAAAGGGTTTACCAGTGCCGGTATTCATGGTGAAGCCCTGGTTATTTTTAACGATATGAAGTTTGATAATGTTATCAAGCTGTTGAATTACGGTACCTCTTCAGACAGTGAACAATATCAGTTAGAAGCTTTGATGGATGTGTCTAACATTCTCATTGGTGCTTGTTTAAATGCCTTATCGGCCCAACTGAATGTGAATTTTAGTCATAGCCACCCCATTTTATTAGGGCAACACAGTGGCTTAGGCACTATGCTCAGTAGCAATGGTATGCGCTGGGGAAAAATCATGGCTGTGGAAATTGGCTACGCTGTCAAGGAGCGTGATATCTCTTTTGATTTATTGCTTTTGTTTCCTGAACACGCAATGAAAAAAATATATTCCCGTTTAGTGGATGAGGATAATGTGGCGTGAGTAATGATGAAATAGGGCGAATGCACTGGCAAAACGATTTACTGAGCTCCATTGAAGTGGGTATTGTGGTGCTCGACAGGGAATTTCGTATTGAAGTATGGAACCAGTTTATGGAAAATCATGCTGACAAATTGCCCAGTGAAGTGATAGGGAAGTCTTTATTCTCCCTATTTCCTGAAATAGAAGAACAGTGGCTGAAAAGTAAGGCAGAACCTGTATTTAACTTAAATACCCCAGTTTTTATTATTTGGGAACAACGGCCTTATTTGTTTAAATTTGCCTCTTCACGTCCTATTACTTCGGACGCTTCACACATGTTTCAAAATGTGACCATGTTTCCCCTGTTGTCTCCCGACGGTACAATACAGCGCTTATGTTTACTGGTGTACGATGTTACCGATGAAGCCCTGCGTAAACTGCGGATAGAGCGACTCAATGACGAACTGAAACACATGAGTCGTATCGATGGGTTAACGGGTTTATATAATCGTCGATACTGGCAGGAACAATTTGATCGTGAATACAAACTGGCGTGCCGCAAACAGGGGCGCAAGTCTGTCATGATGTTAGATATCGATCATTTTAAGAAAGTGAATGATACCTATGGCCACCAAGCTGGTGATGAAGTGATTCGCGTACTGGCCAGAGTCATACAAAAAAGCATCCGGGAAACCGATTTAGCAGGGCGCTATGGGGGCGAGGAATTTTCCATTGTCCTGGAAGACTCCGATGTGGACAATGCGCAAAAGGTGGGCGAACGAATTCGGCGTCTTGCCGAGGCCATGAGTGTTGAACATGAAGGCCATCAAATCAAATTTACAGTAAGTATTGGTGTGTGTGAATATACACCGGAAATCGCGTCATCAATAGCCTGGCTGGACTATGCTGATAAAGCCTTGTACTTATCGAAGAAGAGCGGCCGCAATCGGGTCACCACCTTTGAGCCCGAGACGGCTTAATCGGGCAACGTCTGGAGTAATTTTAGCGTGTTTTTTAACTCTTGATAGGCCACTGGTTTAACAAGGTGGTACCGAATACCAATATCAAACGAACGTTTTTTGTCGCTTTCATACGCACTGGCGGTGACGGCTATGATGTGGGCTTGACACTTTTGTTCTTTGAGGATGGTGGCCACTTCAAAGCCAGACATATCCGGTAAATGCAAATCAAGTAGTATAACGTCGTAGTCGGTGGTATTTACCTTTAACAGTGCGGTTTCTCCGTCAGGAACCACCGTGGCTTCATAGCCTAAGTTTTCCACCATATCCTGCATAATTTCTGCGTTAATGGGCTCATCTTCAATGATCAATACGGAAAACTCTTTTTGTTCACTTACCGGTTCTTTCTTCGTCACAGTCAAGTGATGGATGGCATCAATAAAACGGTTTTTATCTAAAGGTTTGACAAAAATTTGCCAAGCGGGAATATTTTCACTGCTAATAAGATTGGCAATTTGGGGCGCTGCCGACACCAATATGATAGGTGGAACATGCTCTGCGAGCATTGCATGTAAATAGCTCACTAATTCGGCACCATTAAGTCCGGGCATGTAATAGTCGGTGATAATGCCATTGTAGTCTTTTATTTTCTCCTGATTTGCCAGTAGTTCGGTGCCAGATTTGTAGGTATCGACATGAAAACCTTCATGTTCGATGAGATAGGATAAATGAATACGGGTAATTTCCTGATCTTCCACCACGGCGAAACGGATCGCCGGATTCACTTCAGGACGTGTATTTTCTAGCTCTGAAGCCATCAGTGGTACGCTAAGTACAAATTCCGAGCCACTGCTAAGCACACTGGTAACCGTAATGTCACCACCTATCTCTCTGAGTTGACGGCGGGCGGCATACAGTCCCACTCCGGCCCCCGTGTATTGCCGCGGGTTGTGGTGCGCTTTATAAAATCGTTCGAAAATGAGCTCACAATCTTGAGGGCTAATGCCAATACCTGTGTCCACCACCCGAATTGTCAGTAGCAGTTTTCCTTTTTCCATCGTTACGGCATTGTGTATGGATATGACGCCTTCATGGGTAAATTTAACGGCATTGTCGAGGACGTTTTTCAACGCCTTGATAATAGGCGTAGGCGTGCCTTTGACATGATGCGGTAGCACGGTTTCATTGACGACCTGATAATTTAGTTTTTTTTGGTGACAATTAAAGAAAAAATGGCTTAAGCCATCATCAAGTAGTCGGATAAGATCAAAGTCTTCCGGTTCTAAGGCCTCATCAATTTGTTTGCTTTGCATGCTATCCACAAGGTTGCTGGACAGCATAAGCAACCGATAACAGGATTCTTCCGCCCGTTGGATGAGTGGCTCTTGCTGGTTTTTCATATTGGGAAGCAGTTCTAGCGCGCCTATGATAGAGGCGATGGGCGAACGGAATTCGTAGCTCATACTGGCGAGAAACTCTTCTTTTGTCGCCATTAATAGATGGGCTTGTTCCCGTTCATGTTGGGCATCTTTGCGGGCATCTTGAACCAGATTGAATTGATCGAGTACCAGAGCGCGTATGGGTTTAAATAAGTAGTAAACAATGGTGAGGGAAAGCAACAATGTGAGTGTCCAAATTGCCAAGAGCCACCTTTGATTTAACGCGATTTGTTGTGATAGTTGCTCTTCAAATAACGTTACAGCGAAATTAAGTTGCTTGAGCATGGCAGATGCATCATTCAAGGTTGTGGGTTTTATCGCCACATAGTTTTCAGGTTGTGAGCTAACAAGACGTAAGGCACTTTCGGTGTATTCCGCCACATGCTTGTCTAAGGCAGCAGGCTCTTTAAAGTAGAGCGCTTCAAGTTCATCGGTAAGTAGATTGAAGGTGCCATCCAGTGATTGGCGGCCTACCAATACTTCATGATTTTTTGTAAACGCCCGCACCAGTACAATTAATTCCCTTTCAAGGGCAATGCGCTGTGCAATACTTTTTTCTTGCACCAGAAGGTTTTCAAGAAACGCAATACGTTGGGAAAGCATGCGCTGGTAACCCGCGATATTAATGATTTGGGGTTGGATTACTGTGGCGTTTAAATAGTGCTGGGTCCAGCCATAAAAGAGAGTGAGTAACAATGTCAATGTGACTAAGGCAATGCTATAGGTGTGCCTTATTTTTTGTTTCAAACTGTTGAGGCTGGTGTTTGGCATTCACGAATTTCCATTGCTTTTGTTGATTTGCGTCCGTGTCAAATAGCCTAGTCTCACATGCACCATGTAGTGAGGATCTGAAAAATGACAAACGGCGTACAGAGACTATAGCTGCAGAATGAGTAGTACGCACAGTTTTATTTGCGGGCAATGATGCCGTGATCTTAGGGGGTTAAGGGCGTATGCCAACACAATCTGAGGGGTAGACGCCACCGCCTTCTAGAAACGTCAGACAAGTGGTCAATTCTGTAATCAGGGATGGGTCGTGTTTAAGTTTCCCTTCAGACCAGTAATGCAGCTGATGTAAAACATGCCAGAAAACCCGTTCTTTCGAGGTATAGGGCTGGTCAAAGGTATAATTGATTTGGCTCCACTCTTCCAACGTGTCCCAAAAGAAAATATCCAGTTCCGAATAAGGTACACTTTCCTGCCAAAAACCGCGCAGGAAAAAACACAGCTGTGCAGCTTTGGTATCGACAAAGGATATAAGCATAATAAGGGCTGCCAGAATCTTGAAATGATTACTAGTATAGCTAGTGGGAAAATTTTTTCTGTCAATTGTATTTAAAAGTAACTATGTCTTTGATTTCACATCGAATATATTTAAATGCATAAAAATGAGTTTTACCAACCTAAATATCGTGTCCAGCCGTAAATTTCCTTATCTAAGTTGGACGCCAGCGCCGATGTACTGTTGGATAAGGTGATGGGGTTCACACCGGATAGGGTTTTTTGGCGGTAATATAATTTAAGGGTCTTATTTACCGCTCGTTGGCGTGATGACAGCAAAGATATGGCCTGGTAGACATGGGCAGTATGTAAATCAATGATGGGAATATCAATCTGTGCAATCTTCTCGGTCAGTTGTGCGTTTATGTCCTTGTCCGGCCAGAAGGCATCGAGCAAAACTAAACTGTCTGCATTGGGTATGCTGCCTTTGGCTGTGAGTGACACCAGCTGAGCCCCCGTCATGCCCTGGGCAATGACCAGCCGAAACCCTGGGATGTTCGCCGAACTATCAAAAGCGGCGTTAATCCATAACGAGAGACTGGATTCCGATGACGAGAAATCTACTTTAAATGCGGTATTAGATGCCCGGCTATGGAGCGCATCGGTCATGTCTGAGGGGGCAAGGGGGTTTATGTTCCATTGCACGGTATCGGAGGGCAAAATACGGGTATGCCAACCCCGCTGATTTAATTGCATCGCCAGCATTTGGGCATTGTGCAGGGTTAACCCCTGATGTCCGTTATCTAAGAAAATAAGCGCCACACCGCGACTTAAAGGCGTTGTGGGTTCTGCCGCAAAAACGGGCATATCTTCATCGCCTACGAGTAGGGTGTCATACTCTGAAGGGAGATAGTGCTGACGAATATTCTCCACTAATGAGCTGGCCTTTGCCTGAATAGCAAACAGCAATAAAACAACGAAACACAGGTGACGTTTCACAGTAATCTCACGGCGTTTACACTTAGTTAAGTATATCGGCCGTGAGAAAGATAACTTAATGACGGTACACAACACCGGCTAAATAAGCGGCTGGGGCTGATGTGTCATAAAGGGAATGTCGGCACGAAATTGACGCCACTGGCCACTGGTGGGATGTTGCAATACGAGTGTTTCTGCATGGAGTTGTAAGCGCGGTGCGCGGGCAATAACGGCATCGGGTGCGTACAGTCTGTCGCCGATAATGGGGTGACCAAGGGATAGCATATGCACCCGCAACTGATGAGAGCGCCCGGTGACCGGTGACAGTTCTACCCAGGTTTCGTCATCAAAGCGTTCAATTACCCGGTAGTAGGTGAGTGATGCTTTGCCGTTTTCCATGTCCACTTTTTGTTTTGGACGATTCGGCCAATCCACGATTAACGGGAGTGTAATGCTGCCGGAATCTTGTTCCACCACACCATCTACCCTGGCAAAGTAGCGTTTTTTGGTTTGCCGTTCCTGAAACTGACGGGACAAATGACGATGGGCAGCTTTATTCAACGCCATGACCATAATGCCTGAGGTAGCCATATCCAAGCGATGCACCACGGTAGCGGAAGGCAGTACCTTCTGAACGCGAGATATTAAGGCATCTTTATGAGCAGGCTGAATGCCCGTTACACTTAGTAAGCCGCTTTGCTTGTTGGCGATAACAATATCATCGTCGTAATACACCAATGACAGGTAAGGGGCCATGGGAGGCCGGTAAACGAAGTTTTTTTTCATGCTGCCAGTCATTACGGGTTATTCACGACAATACGTAAGCCGTCTAGCTGCACTGATGCCCCGCGCAGGGCCTCGGTGAGCCCACTGCGTTGCTTGTCGATAAAATCAATTTCGCTGTCTCGGATGGCCGGATTTTGCTGTTGTAAATCCCGCAATCGTTGGGCTTCGTCATTCAGTGTTTGCTGCATAGTGGCAATGGCGTCACTTAGGATCTCATCAGCCTGATGCTGAGCGGCGGCGGTGGCTTTTTCAATGTACAGCGTTAGTGGTTGCTGCAATGCCTTAATGAGTTGCTGTGAAAGCTTTCTGCCTGCGGGACGGCCCACTTCAAAGTGCAGATCCACAGGATTACCCTGTGCATCCATGAAAATACGAATAGGAGTTGCAGGTAAGAAACGACCGGGCTGCAAAACACGCTCGGCATTGGCTTGTAATACAT
>NZ_JBAHZB010000022.1:0-1070 GCF_036697315.1 Alteromonas sp. 14N.309.X.WAT.G.H12 | reverse complement strand
CATACAAGGTTTCTAACCAGTAAGCGCCTTTGGGAAGCGACTTGTCGGCAATAAAGCCCACGCTGGCTTTACCAAGCACATCAGACAGCACCATATCGATGGCGTTGTGTACCAAAGGATGATCCCAGCTTAGAAAATGCACGTGTTCTAAGGTGGTAGCAATACGTCTTCGATAGGTGACTGTCATGCCTTCAGGATCAAGCCCTGGGAGGTGATTTACCATGGACTCAGAGGGCTTCAAAATAAAGCAATCATTGCCTTTTTCTTCTTGATTCACACCTAAGGCATCTAGGAGTCTGCCCATAAAACGGGACAACTCCACAGAGGCATCTTGGTCAACGATTTCCTCAATGAGGCTGTCCACCCGGCCTTCTCCCGAGGCATTGAGCTCCAATAAGCGATCCCGCCCTTCTTCGAGTTGGGCTTTTAAGGTGGCGTTATAGACTTGTGTCTCGGCAATTAAGCTATCGATGGCCTCTTGATCTTCAGGATCTAAACAAGCGGCGATGAGCTGCTCTTTTACCTTGGCAAAAACCCCCGAACCCGTTGGACAGGTATGGGTAAAGGCATCCAGACCGTCTTGATACCATTGCAGCAACACCGCCTGCGCCGTTTGATCAATGTAAGGAACGTGAATTTGAATATCTTTGGTTTGCCCAATACGATCCAATCGTCCTATGCGCTGCTCTAATAAATCCGGGGTGAGGGGTAAATCAAACAACACCAGATGATGGGCGAATTGGAAGTTACGTCCTTCGCTGCCTATTTCGCTACACAGCAGAATTTGCGCCCCGTCTTCGGGATCAGAAAAGTAATGGGCCGCTTTGTCCCGTTCTACAATGCTCATGCCTTCATGAAAAACACTATGTCGAATGCCACTGCGCACCCGGATCACTTCACCGAGTTGTTGCGCGGTGACTTTGCTGGCACAAATAAGCAGTACCTTGGCCGGACGTACGGTAGGTAAGAAATCCAGTAACCAGTCTACCCGTGGGTCGTGATCAAACCAACTGTTTACCAAGGTAGGTTGACGTTCCGGGTATAACGCATCTTGTAAATCGCCCCCGTAT
>NZ_JBAHZB010000229.1:0-1114 GCF_036697315.1 Alteromonas sp. 14N.309.X.WAT.G.H12 | reverse complement strand
ATCATCCAAAGTTAGGGCGATTCTTACAGACTGACCCTGTAGGTTATGAAGACCAGATGAATCTTTATGCTTATGTGCATAATGATCCGGTTAATTATGTAGATCCGACAGGTGAAACTCGAAGAGCAAATAGGAAAAAAGGCCTAGCTGCTGCAAACCTAATTGCGAGAGGTGTTGCAGCGGTTACCGAGGAAGGAAGCCCTCTAAATAATTACGCTGACGCAGTAGTTGAAGCAACCGAAGCAGGCTTAACTGGCAAAACAAAGCTAAAAAGCTTGAAGAGCACAACAAAAGTAGGTGATAAAGTAAAAACCCCTGACAATTCAAAGAAAGATTTCGTAAAACTGAAAGGTTCTCAAGGCTATAAAGAGAAAAAAACGGGCACTATAATGCAGAAGAGCACAACCGACCACACTAATAAGAATGAGGACGGTGGTGAGTGGAAAGCTGGAAACAAGCCAGGCCAAACTCCAGAGCCGTCGAATAAAACAACTATCACGGGCGGAGAGAATGGCGGATGTGTATTGAAGAGAGATGGGTGTTAAAAAATGCTTTTTACTAGAAAAAGTTTGTTTGAGAAAACTCGAAAACTTTGGCCTGATAAAATTAATCTTAATGGACAATACTTCGGTCGCTCACTAGTAACGGGAGGGCAAGTTCTGAACGAGATTTATCACCAAATAGAATCTTCTTTAAACGAAAATGACCATTGGATGCAGCTTTCATGTTGGTCATTTCACCAAGCTATTGAAAAGCCTGATAATTTAACGACAATTATAAATATCGATGATATAGCATATGAGTCTTATGAGAAAATGATGCTTGAAAACTTAAATGGTGACGATTGTTGGGAAGAGGAGAGAAAAATCTACGAGTCTTTAAAGTCCTCCTAATATGAAGAGTCACTGTCCAATATCTATGTGGCTTACATCGTACTGATCTATTTGAGTGAATATTTTGGAAAATTTACAGTAAAGCGATCATTTTCAGAAAGCAGAACTGATCCAAGGCTGACAGCAACTAACGCAATCTCTGCCAGCGCCGCTAGGAACGGTGCTTCGTCGATATGTTCATGGCATAGCAGATGACAACCCTGTTTTATGGTATGAAGGAA
>NZ_JBAHZB010000228.1:0-1133 GCF_036697315.1 Alteromonas sp. 14N.309.X.WAT.G.H12 | reverse complement strand
CCTTGCTAGGTGTCTTTTTCTTGCACTAAGGTGACAGAGACCGCTGCTAATAACATGGAAACGCCTGCCAGCATAATGATGTAAATAGCATGATTATCGAACAAGGTAGTTAATATCCATCCTGCAAGTACGCCAGATATAATTTGCGGGAAAGCAATGGAAAAGTTGAAGATCCCCATATAAACCCCGGTTTGTTTAACGGGTAAACTCCCCGCCAAAATGGCATAGGGCATGGCTAAAATGGCCGCCCATGCAATGCCAATCCCTATCATGGAGAAGAGTAACAATACTGCACCCTGGGGAACATCAATCTGAGTAAAGCCCAAATTGAGATGGGTGGCTTGGGCGTTTTGCATAAAAAAGATACTGATATATCCCACCGCACCGGCTAAAAGGGATAAGGCGTAGGTGCGCTTGCGACCATATTTATTGGCCACCTTGACCATAACAATGGAGGCGAGGGCTGCAAATAAAGAGTAACTGGCAAACATAATACCTACCCAGTCACCGGCCGCGCCTTTCGCTTGTGCAATGTGGGCTGGAAGCTGGGGTATGTTGGCAAGAAAATCCGGATCAAACCATTTGGCATCCACTTGCCAAATGTGCTGGGCAATGGCAGGCATGGTGTATACCCACATGATATACAAGGCAAACCATGAGAAAAACTGCACCACGGCCAGTTGTTTCATCGTTTTTGGCATGGTTTTAAACAGCTGCCAAAAACCCCGCAAACGGGTTGTTAACGGGGGACGTACAGGGGCTTTTTCAAGGGGAGGTAATCCCGCTTCTCCGGGCGCATATTCTTTTGTCCGGATCACAGTCCAAAGCACAGAGCCTAACATCACCGTGGCGCCAATATAAAATGCGCTAATTACCGACGAGGCGACCTGGCCCGGGGCGGCAATATTATCCAGCCCAATAACATTGGTAAGAAGAAATGGAAGAATAGAGCCAAATACGGCACCCAGATTAATCAAAAAGGATTGTATTGAGTAACCCAGATTCCGTTGTTCAGCGGGCACCATATCGGACACGAGTGCGCGAAAAGGTTGAAAGGCTAAATTAAACGACGCATCCATGATCGCCAGCATCATAGCGCCAAATAACAAAGGGGTGATGAAGCTGGTCAGGGT
>NZ_JBAHZB010000227.1:0-1169 GCF_036697315.1 Alteromonas sp. 14N.309.X.WAT.G.H12 | reverse complement strand
GGTAATACCGGCCACTTTAACCGGTTTTGACACCGTTTCATGACTGTACATACGATGTAACGGCGTGTGCTGGGTACGATGCAGCCATTTTATGGCAAAATCGTGGCTTTTTTCCGGATCACATTTTAACAGCAGTTTTTGGGCAATGGATTGCATGGTAAATCTCTATGAAAAAGCCCTGTCAAAACAGGGCTTCGTCGTTTTTGAATATGCGTATTCTAATGGCTAGACTTGGCGCTTAAAAGCATCAATTCACGTAAAGCCACAGAAAATTTGGCAAATTCATGCATTGAGCTGGTTTTAAACTCCGACATCATATGATACCAACGTTTCAATAATGTCTGGTTGTTGTCCATCCATGTGCTTAAGATCTCATCGGCATCATCACTGTCTGGGCGTGATTGCAGCAAATTAAGAGTAATTACCCGTTGCTGCCAGTCAAGCTCTTCCCGATAGGAAGCTCGAGCCAATGCTTGCCAATGGTTAGTCACGCTTTGATTAGTGATTTGCTCAAGGAACCAATGTAACTCAAGCTTAGAGCCTAGTTGGAAATACAACTTAGCGATCACCGAGGTATCATGCTTATCAATTTCGTTAATTTGGGCCAGATCCAAACTGGAGAACAGATTAGAGAAACTGGCGAGCTGATAGGCAATGTCTTCAGGTACCCCTTGTTCCACTAAACGTTGGGTCTGGGCTTCTAACGCCTCATATTCTTCCTCAACCAAATAATCTTTTAAATTGTTGGCCAGATTTTCAAATGTATTTCGGTATGCTTCTATTGCCGAATGTATCCCTAAGGATTTATTGCCATGGCGAATATACCAACGGGCGGTGCGGCGCATCACGCGGCGAGTACTTTCCAGTATTTCCAGTTGTAAATCGGCAGCAATGACATTATCCAGTGCTTCCACCCGTTTCCATAGGGACTCGATATTGAATATCCCTTTTACCACGGCATAAGCGTCAGCGATTTCATCGAGGGTTGCGCCGGTTTCTTCCTGCATACGAAAGACAAAATTCAGCCCCATATCATTGACAATATTATTGGTCAGTTTTGTGGCGATAATTTCTGCCCGTAGCGGGTGTTGTTCCATTTCTTCACCAAACCGATCCCGTAATACTGGCGGGAAAGCATTTACCAACAGTTTACCGTGATAAGGGTTTTC
>NZ_JBAHZB010000226.1:0-1212 GCF_036697315.1 Alteromonas sp. 14N.309.X.WAT.G.H12 | reverse complement strand
AGAAAAATGGCAAAAGAAAAGTTTGAACGTACGAAACCCCATGTAAACGTGGGTACAATCGGCCACGTTGACCACGGTAAAACTACGCTGACTGCAGCAATCACTACTGTTCTTGCAAAGACTTACGGTGGTTCTGCTCAGGCATTCGATCAAATCGATAACGCGCCTGAAGAAAAAGCACGTGGTATAACCATCTCTACTTCACACGTTGAATATGACACACCTACTCGCCACTACGCGCACGTAGACTGTCCTGGACACGCCGATTATGTTAAAAACATGATCACTGGTGCTGCTCAAATGGACGGCGCGATCCTGGTAGTAGCCGCGACAGATGGTCCTATGCCACAAACCCGTGAGCACATCTTGTTGGGTCGTCAGGTTGGCGTACCTTACATCATCGTGTTCATGAACAAATGTGACATGGTAGACGACGAAGAGTTGTTGGAATTGGTAGAGATGGAAGTACGTGAACTTCTGTCTGAATATGAATTCCCAGGTGATGACCTGCCAGTTATCCAAGGTTCTGCACTTAAAGCCCTAGAAGGCGAAGCAGAATGGGAAGCGAAAATTGTTGAGCTTGGCGAAGCATTGGATTCTTATATCCCAGAGCCAGAGCGTGCAATTGACAAGCCATTCATCTTACCTATCGAAGATGTATTCTCAATCTCAGGCCGTGGTACAGTAGTAACAGGTCGTGTAGAGCAAGGTATCATCAAAGTTGGTGAAGAAGTGGAAATCGTAGGTATCAAAGATACTACCAAGACCACTTGTACTGGTGTTGAAATGTTCCGTAAGCTTCTTGACGAAGGCCGTGCTGGTGAGAACGTTGGTGTTCTTCTGCGTGGTACTAAGCGTGACGAAGTTGAGCGTGGTCAAGTATTGGCTAAGCCTGGTTCAATCACTCCACACACTAAGTTTGAAGCAGAAGTATACGTACTGAGCAAAGACGAAGGTGGCCGTCACACGCCATTCTTTAAAGGCTATCGCCCTCAGTTCTACTTCCGTACAACAGACGTAACAGGTGCTGTTCAATTGCCAGAAGGCGTTGAAATGGTAATGCCTGGTGACAACCTGAAATTCGAAGTAGACCTAATCGCACCAATCGCGATGGATGAAGGTCTTCGCTTCGCAATTCGTGAAGGTGGTCGTACAGTAGGTGCCGGTGTTGTAGCGAAAATTATTGAATAATTAACGCTGACATTGGTCATC
>NZ_JBAHZB010000225.1:0-1271 GCF_036697315.1 Alteromonas sp. 14N.309.X.WAT.G.H12 | reverse complement strand
AGTAAGTAACGCTTATTGGCTGTTCCACTTCCTTTGTACTGACTTTTTCGCAGATTCTAGCCACTTCGGCACTTAAAGAGAGCCAGAAAAAAAGCCCCGCACGAGCGAGGCTTTGGATTAAAATGAACAGGTGACTTTCACACCTTTAGGTGTCCCTGCTGAGTTTATTAGACACTCAGTAAAGTATCGACAAAAGCGACTTGTTCATATTTTTCCATGCGAAGTTCAAAAAGCCCGTTTACTTTTTTATGTTGGCACATCCCATTTTCATTGCAAAACTCAAAACTGGCATAAAAATAATAACTCTCTCTGAGAAGATCTAATCCATCGAAAACAACGGCCGCGTAATTGCCTTCGTTTGTATTGCTATCAGAGAATAGAAAACTCTCCTCTCGCATTAAACTGAAAGTTGCTTCACTATCACCAGATCGAAATCTCAATGAATGCAATTTAACTGAATCAAAATTATGATAATGATCATGAATTTCAATTTTCAGATAATAAGGACTTCCTGTAATTATTAAACCATTTTTTTCTTGATGCGAACCGTGCAACTTCAATCCTATAGAAACTTCGTCCATTGTGATATTAAATTCAGAGTAGAAAAATTTCTCGTACTCATTTTTCTTAACGAAAAAAGTTAGAATAAAAATAGCTAGCACTATCGAAAAAATTGTAAATAGTATGTACTTGGCTGTCATGAAAACTATTCCTCAAAAAGGGAATCAATTGCTAGTTTAATCCTGCTTCCAATAGTCGTAGGGTCTTTAGGTCCATTTCCATATAGAAAATAAGGAGCTACATCTTTACGAACATGCTCAAACGGATTATCTATAGGATCTGCAAAGTTGTACGTCCCTTTGTTTAAATCATCGGTGACTAGATTACCTTCACCATCATAAACAGCCTCGTGATGCCCGTCTTCAGAAATATACTTTTTGTTTTGCTCACCACCTTCACCTTGCATATGAAAAACACTTTTAGGCTTTTCAAGTTGTTCAAAACCTAATTCACTACTTTTTGCTTCAGACTCAGTATCAGGCGAATTGTTATTGTTGTTTTCATTTCTATCCCAATGTGCTTGTCTCAATTCAGCTTCTTTCTTCGCGACTATATCTCCAGCGACACGAGAAAACTTACCTGTTGGATCTGTCATATTTATCGGATCATTAGCCACATAAGCATAAAGATTCATCTAATCTTCATAGCCCACAGGGTCAGTTTGCAAGAAGCGCCCTAGCTTTGGATGATAAATCCGTGCTTTGTAGTAA
>NZ_JBAHZB010000224.1:0-1275 GCF_036697315.1 Alteromonas sp. 14N.309.X.WAT.G.H12 | reverse complement strand
TCGTCAGGCATATTAGTGCTGCACCATTAGATCTAAATCAAACGGTTGTAAAGAACGGTTTAAAATGATCGCTTACTAGCTAACGACCGAATGTTCTGCTTGGCTGTTCCCACGTCGCTGAAGCAAACTGAACTTGTGATCTATTGGCTTTCCAGTTCTTCTATAGAATCTATCACGAAATCATCTGAATAAAGCTTGCTGTCTTTTCTGGCGATCTCCAACCAGAACCTTGCAAGTGATTCGCGATTGGAGTCCTTATAAAGCTCAGCTAGAGACACACTAATATATGACATATTTTTAAAGTCGCTCATTTCAAAAGCCGTCGTGTATGCTTCTTTCAACAAAGATAAGGATATATATGGCGAATCCTCATAGTCAGCTTTTGTAGCTAATACGCTGGGAACACGCCCATACTTCTGTTCTAGGATATCAAGAAAATCAAAAAGCTCTTTTTTGGCTTTTACTGTCGGCTTTTCTATAGCGCTTAGATTTACAATGTTCGCCACTAAATCTTCTACTTGATTCCAGTCTTTTTTTGATATTCCATCCGATGTCATTTTCTTAGCCTCAATAGCCATTGCCCGCGATTGGTATCTCACATGCTCCTGAATTTCTGCATGATGTCCCCGGAATTCTTGGGTCGATAGTATCTTGTATGATTTCATCAGTTATTGGGAGACCTGGTATCAACATCCGACCTCCACGCTTAATGACTTTTAGGAGCCCTTTTAATTTTTTATAGTGTTCTTTTTTTCCATTACGTTTAGCCTCTTCCATCGCTTTCTTCACATCATCAGGATTGGAGTTTCTGTTAAACTCACCAGCAGAGATATTTTGTTTTCCCTCTTTAGATGCTATTTCACTTGGTTGATTACTATTTGGAGTATTCGTAGTTCGTGAATTCTCCGAATCTTGTTGAGGGTTCTGAGAGGAGCTTTCCTTGTCTTTATCTTCTTGATTGCTATCTTCTTGCTCTTTGACCCTATCAGCGCAATCTTGAGAACTACATGAAAACTTACCAGTTGGGTCTATCATATTAACCGGATCATTCCCCACATAAGCATAAAGATTCATCTGATCTTCATAGCCCACAGGGTCAGTTTGCAAGAAGCGCCCTAGCTTTGAATGATAAATCCGTGCTTTGTAGTAATAAAGCTCAGTACCTTCTATTAGAATTTGACCGGTATATCTAAATCGAGAATCGCTGCTGTTTTGTGGCTGGCCGAATGGATCATACTGATGGGTCTGTACCACATTTCCATTTTTATCGACCTC
>NZ_JBAHZB010000223.1:0-1282 GCF_036697315.1 Alteromonas sp. 14N.309.X.WAT.G.H12 | reverse complement strand
GATTTAGATATACCGGTCAAATTCTAATAGAAGGTACTGAGCTTTATTACTACAAAGCACGGATTTATCATCCAAAGTTAGGGCGATTCTTACAGACTGACCCTGTAGGTTATGAAGACCAGATGAATCTTTATGCTTATGTGGGGAATGATCCGATTAATATGACAGATCCAACAGGCATGTATGGTAGAGGTAAAGGCTGGAGTGATGAAGACTGGAAGAAATTCGACGCGGCACAGCAACAAGCTGCCAGTGATATGTCATCAGCAGCCTCATCAATGCGTGATGAAGCTGCCGGACTGAAGGATGGCGCAGCAAGTGCGGATGGATACTCTGCATCTCAATTAAACTCGATGGCAGATAATCTGGATGCCGGAGTAGCGGCATTAAATGATGGTGGCTCAGGAGGACATTGGGCAAATGCAGGCAATTCTACTGATACAGGAGGCGACTTTGCTCAAATTAATAAGGTTGGCGGAAAAATACTAACTATGGACGTCACAAATAGTCAATTTGGTGGCCCAAGGATGAGTTTTGCTGCTGGACACGAGTCCTTACATAGCGCAGGATTAAATGATCAATTGGATTTTTCAGGGAATTTTAAGGCTTATCGATATGGTAAAGACTCTAAAAATAGAACTGCTTATTTTGGTCTTCCTACAAGTAAAAAAGTGGTAAACCCTGATCATCACATGTGTAGGGTGTATAAATGCTAAGAACTATTCTTTATTTAATTTTGGTTTCTAGTTTTAGTTGTAATGTAAAAGCTAATTCTTGTGTTTATGATGAAAAAACGCTCAGTGATAACTTATCAAAATACATCGAAAGTTTTAAAATTATTGTATCTGAAGGGCAGGTTCACAACGCTGTATACATCTATTTTCAAGACGCAATAGGCGGGTATGAATTTAATGGAGCGTCCTTTGAAATAGAATACGAAGAATCATCTGAAGTTTCAATTTCTATACCGTTAGAGACAAGAGACGATGAGAACGGAAAGTTACTATCATTCTTAGTGAATAAAGACACTTTTGAATATTCAAAAGTCTTAATTTTTTATAAAAGGTGTGGTTTGATTTTAGATATACGTCTAAAAGACCTTTATAGCGAACCTTTATCCCAGAGAGTTACGGTAAAATGATCAATATCACAAAGTAGATTTTTATTGCTATTGTCAAACTTTTTGAATCCAAAGCCTCGCTCGAGCGGGGCTTTTTTTCTGGCTCTCTTTAAGTGCCGAAGTGGCTAGAATCTGCGAAAAAGTCAGTACAAAGGAAGTGGA
>NZ_JBAHZB010000222.1:0-1315 GCF_036697315.1 Alteromonas sp. 14N.309.X.WAT.G.H12 | reverse complement strand
GAGCCTGTAACAGATTCTGTGTAACTGCCATTAGTTAATATGCTTTTCGAGGCGTTCCTCGAACTCGATAATAAAACGACTCATCGCCTGACGCCAGTTTTGAATCGGCATTGACCATTTCTTACTGGCATCTTTTATTGCTAAGTACACCATTTTTCTAGCGGAATCGTCGCTGGGGAAGATTTTCCGCTTCTTAATAGCTTTGCGGATAACGCTGTTCAACGACTCAATGGCGTTGGTGGTGTAAATTGCCCTGCGAATGTCCTCTGGGTAATTAAATAAGGTGTTGAGATTATGCCAGTGCGTCCGCCATGATTTAGCAATTTGAGGGTACTGGCCGTCCCATGTTTCAGCAAACCGTTCTAGTTCAAGCAGAGCTTCATCTTCTGTTGCCGACCGGTACACGCGCTTTAAATCTGCTGTGACAGCTTTATAGTCCTTCCATGACACGTATTTCAGTGAGTTACGCACCATGTGAACGATACAGAGTTGAATATGTGTTGGTGGGAACACAGCGTTAATTGCATCAGGGAAGCCTTTCAGACCATCTACACAAGCAATAAGGATGTCTTCTACGCCACGCTGCTGAAGTTCGGTTAGAACGTTTAGCCAGAACTTAGCACCTTCATTCTCGGCAATCCACATGCCCATCAGTTCTTTGTGACCTTCGGTATTGATACCCAAGGCCAGGAAGATAGATTTGTTGATGATGCGTTTATCTTGGCGTATTTTCACAACGATACAGTCGAGGTAAACGATGGGGTAAATAGCATCTAACGGGCGTGACTGCCACTCGACTACTTGCTCGATAACTGCATTAGTGACGCGAGAAACCAGTGTCGGCGATATCTCAGCACCGTACCATTCATCAAACGCATTGACGATTTCACGGGTGCTCATTCCTTGTGCGTAAAGCCAGAGGATTTTATCGTCCATTGACGTAAAGCGAGACTGATGTTTTTTGACGAGTTTAGGTTCAAAGGAGCCTTCGCGGTCACGAGGTGTGTCGAGTTCAAATTCACCGTCTTCGGTTTTAACGCGTTTGCTGCTCTTGCCGTTGCGACTGTTTGATGACGTGGACTTTTGATGTTTCTCGTAGCCAAGATGCTCATCCATTTCTGCGTTCAAAGCCGCTTCAACGGTGATTTTCTTCAACATCTGGCTAAATTCGTTTAAGTCCTCAGGTGTTTTAATGCCTTTGGCCGCTTCCTTTGCGAAAGCTTCAAGCTCTTTCTTATTCATGTTCATCTGCCTATCCTTAACTCTCTATAGAGTAAATTGAGATAGGCAGTTACACAAAATTAGTTACAGTCTC
>NZ_JBAHZB010000221.1:0-1394 GCF_036697315.1 Alteromonas sp. 14N.309.X.WAT.G.H12 | reverse complement strand
ACAGATAACGAACCACGGCGATCATGCATCGTACCATCATCCACCACAGTCACGCCCTTAGCGGCTACACGCTCACCGATACGGCCACTGAAGGTCGAGGCCCCTTTGCGGTTGAAATCGCCTTCTAGTCCGTGTCCTACGGCTTCGTGTAGTAACACACCCGGCCAGCCATTGCCTAGCACCACCGGCATGGTACCGGCCGGTGAAGCCACCGCTTCCATATTCACCCGGGCCATATGTAACGCTTCGTCGGCCAGCACTTCGTAGTAGGGTCTGCCGTCTTTATCAGCAGAAAAGAAACTGTATGCGTGTCGACCGCCGGCACCGGCACTGCCACGCTCGCGACGATCACCGTTTTCAAGAAGCACCGAACAATTTAACCGTACCAAGGGCCGTATATCTGCCGCCAATGTACCGTCAGACGCCGCCACCAAAATTTCTTCATACACGCCGCTTAAGCTAACGACGACCTGGTTAATGCCCGGCTCTTTTTTACGAATATAACTGTCTGCGGCCCGTAGCAATGCGATTTTCTCCGCATCTTCCATGGCCAACAGCGGGTTATTGGCATCGTAGCGCGCCTCAACCGGCTTAGCGTTAAGCCCGGTGATCTGGTGTTTTCCCCCTGTAGGGGCAATAGACCGGGCGGCTTTGCACGCATCCAATAATGTCTGTTCGCTAATTTCATCGGAATAAGCAAAGCCGGTTTTTTCGCCGCTGATGGCTCTTACGCCAACACCACGCTCAATATTATAACTCCCCTCTTTGATGATGCCGTCTTCTAACACCCAGCTTTCATGTTGACTGGACTGAAAATACAAGTCGGCATAATCATTATCATGATGATAAATCTGTCCCAGGGCTTTTTCTAACGATGTCAGATCTAAGCCGGAATCGGACAATAAATGGGTTTTAACGTTATTTAACAAAATGGCTCCTGAATCGGTTGTGTTCACTCACTGGCATATCGGCTTTAAGGGTTGCCCGTGATGCTATATCAAGGGATGCGCATACCATACCTGGCATGGTTTTACGTTCAGCAAGCACCTCTCCCCAAGGTGAGACGATAAGGCTATGGCCGTATGTTTCTCTTTGGTTGGCGTGAACGCCGGTTTGGTTTGCACCAATTACAAAGCACTGCTTTTCGATGGCCCGGCTTCGTAGCAGGGTTGTCCAGTGTGCTTCACCGGTTCGCTGCGTAAAAGCCGCAGGAAGAACAAGAATATCGATGTCTCCCATGGCAGTAAATAAGCCCGGAAAACGTACATCATAACACACCGCAAGCCCAATCCGCCCTAACGGTGTGTCAACCACCACAACGTTTTCGCCCGGTTGTGTATATTTAGATTCACGGTAGGCACGGGTGGAATCGTTTACCGCGGCATCAAACATAT
>NZ_JBAHZB010000220.1:0-1414 GCF_036697315.1 Alteromonas sp. 14N.309.X.WAT.G.H12 | reverse complement strand
ATTGAGGGCTTTGACGTGTTTTTCCACATGGGACCAGCGCTTTTTCCACTCACCGGGTAAGGTATCGAGTTGCCGGGTTTCCTCACGCCACTGTTGTTTTAATGCGCTAAAAGGCGCGACTACATCAAATTCAGGCTCAGCGTCAGATTTCGCTTTTAAAGCTTCAGCTTCAAGTAGATACTGAAACACCCGTTGACCAATTTGTTGCTGGGCTGAAAAGCGTTCAAGACGCACGGCTAGGGCTAATACCGAGGTTTTTAACTCGCGGTATTGTTGTTGATTAATAGCACCGTCGAACTGCGCTAAGCCATCTTCCAGTTTTCTTACTCGGTCATTGATGGCTTCAACATCCGCCAAGGTTGCATCACATAATCGCTCTTGAAATAACCAGCTGACTTTGGCTTCAGCGGCTTGCCATTTCTGTTGCGTTTCCCGATAAAGGGTCAAAATACGTTGGCTAGCCTGCTGGGCTTCCCATTTTTCTTTAAGCTGGTCACAAAACGTATAAGCTTTGTGCATTAGACGATCATATTTTTCCGTGATTTCTTGCTGTTTATCCTCTGCAAGCAAAGGAAAATCCTTTTTCAGCTCATCGTACTGGGCTTCGTATTCCGCAATACGCGCCGCTACATCCTGATAATCTTGTTTGCTAGTGACCGCTTGCAATTTAGACAATAACAAGATGGTATCTTTTTCCACCTCAACGGGTTTTTCCCGCTGCTGTTTTAATTCGTCTAAGCGCTGTTCAATGTGTTTTTTAGTGTCGGTATTTTCCGTTTTCTTCAACAGTCGGGTAAGCACGCTGTCTTGTGTTTCAGAGGCAATAATGTGCAGCTGAATAGAAGGCGACGCATGGTTAAGAAAATACTGCTGAACAAAGTCTCCCTTAGCCGCTTTTTCAAGCAACCCAAGCACTATCTCATCGGATAACTTTTTGGCCACAGGGCTTTTTAGCACTTTTCTGACTAAATCTGCCGGCGCCTGTTTGACCAGGTATTCACTTAACTCCTGTTCAGGGATTTGTTGACTGTCTGCATCCAGTAATGTGTTTTCTACATATTGATTTGCTTTACGACGTAAACGGGCATCTTTTGCCGTTTGCGACATTTTCAGCCACAGCGGAAAAGAATCCAGCTTTTCCAATGCAGCAATGCTCACTGAGACATTTTCATCATTGAACGCCAATTCATGTAAAACCGATTTTTCGTTGCTTTTATCCGGAGAAAGGTTAGCAATGGCCTGAATACGTTTTTGCGGATCACGATGTGAATACGCAGGGGAAAATATACGACTAAATATCATCCTGTTTAAACCGGGCTATACTGTTAGGGTCCTGTTCCGGATTAAATGCGTCTCGGAACTCTTTTTTACTCTTATGCACAATCTCGCCTTTATCGTTTACCGTCATGTGCTC
>NZ_JBAHZB010000021.1:0-46530 GCF_036697315.1 Alteromonas sp. 14N.309.X.WAT.G.H12 | reverse complement strand
CTCTCCCCCTATGTGCAGCAAGGAAAAATTAAATACCGAGCCCACGCCATTGAAGGGCTAGAAAATGCCGCTTCAGGGTTAAATATGCTGTTTGCAGGGAAAAATAAAGGCAAGTTAATGGTAAAACTGTAACGCCTAATGACAGCCATAACCCGGCCGCCAGTGCGCCGGGTTAAATTCTTGCGAGGTTTCTATCACCGCAGGCTAAAATCCCGTGAGACAACCTGCCAATGGGCATTAAAGACAGGCCCACTAAATCGCCCTCTAATAAACCGACCAACCAATGCGTTTACTTAACGATTCCAGCGCAGCCACTCCCAATACTGAATTACCCACTTTATTTAATGCCGGTGAAAATACGCAGATAGAAAATCGTCCGGGCACCACAGCAACGATCCCGCCACCAACACCACTTTTACCGGGCAACCCCACGTTAAAGGCAAAACTACCCGCTTCATCATACATACCACTGGTTGCCAAAAGGGCATTGACCTGTCGAGACTGATCTGGGGTTAAAATTTGCTTTTGTGCCATCAAGGAATAGCCTCGGTTGGCAAGAAAGTTAATGGCTCGGGCTAAATCCACACAACTCATTTCTAGCGCACAGTTAAAAAAGTAACTGCTCAGTACATCTTCCACTTCGTTGTCGAAATTTTTGTAATCCCGCATCAAGTAAGCCATGGCCGCATTTCGGTCACGATGAGCATACTCTGAGTCTGCCACCACCGGGTTAGAATGAATTTCCGTGTTTCCCGACAAGGTACGTACAAAATCCCGCATGGCTAACTGGGGGGAGGCAAAACGAGATTGCACTATATCGCTGATAAGTAATGCACCTGCGTTGATGAAAGGGTTTCGAGGAATGCCATTTTCATATTCCAGTTGCACAAGGGAGTTGAAGGGCAATCCCGATGGCTCACAGCCAACCCGCTGCCATAAATTATCGTCGTAATGGGTCATCGCCAGAACAAGGTTAAACACTTTGGAAATACTTTGTATTGAAAACGCCGTATTGGCATTTCCCACCTGGGTGATCTCGCCATTATTATCACAAATAGCAATACCAAACTGAAAAGGGTCGACACTGGCTAGCGCAGGAATATAATCTGCCACCTTCCCCTGCCCAAGCATGGGCTTAATTTCCTCATAAATTGCATCGAGCAAAGATTGCATACAACAACGCCTTAACGCTACCTGCTGACAAGTACCGTAAAAAATAAATGATGATGAGTTTCCAATAGACAGCAATGTACCCTAGGCACATTGCTAATTTACTTACTACCCCTTTGAATGGGCGACTTCATTTTGCCAAGCAGCGCGATAAGCCCGGCGCGATAACACTCTTTCTGCGTAGGCTTTTAAGTTATCGTAGCCAAATTCCATTTTACTGCCTCTTGCCCATGAAAGAAGGTGGCCCCCCACAATATCGACGCCAGAAAACAAGTTTCCCGTTAAATAGTCTTTATCCCCTAATAGGGCGGAAAAGGTTTTCATTGCGATTTTAAATTCATATTCCGTGACTTCCTTCATTTTAGGTAAGCGATATTCCTCGGGCAGAACAAACTGATGTTTTTCGTTATTCCACAGCGTTTGTTCTAACTCCGTCACCAAAAAGTGCATCCCTTGCTCATACAGCATACGTTCGGCTGAGCCCAACACTGGCGTAAATTCCTGCTGACCATGTTTGTCCATCAGCCAGGTTACAATGGCAGCAGATTCACTCATTGGCCCGTGGTCAGTGAGCAAAGTAGGGATTTTCCCTGCCGGATTTAAGGCTAGAAATGTTGCTGAACGCTGCTCGCCTTCTTTGAGGTTAATGCATTTGTAATCGTAAGGTAATCCCAGCTCTTCCAAAGCCCAGGCCACACGAACCGAGCGAGTACGAGGGAAGCCATATAACGTGTACATAAATCATCTCCAAAAATTTAGGCATCGCCTCAACCCCAAAAAAAAGAGACAATACCACCGTCATAATATTACTTTGATACAAATACTTATATACCTAAACGGCATATCTCAGCGGTTAGACTTCATCCCGCAAAAACACCAGTTCGCTGTCGGAGCTTTGTTCTTCAGAAAATTCATATCCGGCTTCGTTAAATTGCTTTAACCCTGCCACATCTTCAGTTTGATGCTCCATAATGTAACGGGCCATAAGACCCCGCGCTTTTTTCGCGAAGAAGCTGATGACCTTATATTGACCATTTTTCTGATCTTTAAACACAGGCGTAACAATCATGCCATCAAGGGATTTAGGCTTAACCGACTTAAAGTATTCATTGGAGGCTAAATTCACCAGCACATTATCGCCCTGTTGGCTAAGGGCTTTGTTTAACTCGGTAGTAATGGTGTTGCCCCAATATTCGTACAGATTTTTCCCTTTGCTGTTAGCCAGTTTCGTCCCCATTTCCAAGCGATATGGCTGCATAAGATCTAGGGGCCGTAAAACACCGTATAAGCCGGAAAGAATACGTAAATGGGACTGGGCATACGCTAATGCGTCGTCACTTAACGTCGCCGCATCTAGGCCAGTATAAACATCACCATTAAAGGCAAATATCGCCTGACGGGCGTTCTCTTTCGTGAACGGTGTGGAGAACGCATTAAAGCGATTGGCGTTTAACGTGGCCAGTTTGTCACTGATTTTCATCAACGATGCTAAATCGGCCGGCGAAAGGGAGCGGCAATGTTCTGCTAACGCAGCAGCATCATCCAACAATACGGGTTGGGTTGCCTTTTCCACGGGAACCGGCGAGGTATAATCAAGATTCTTTGCCGGTGAGACCACAACTAACATGTAAAACTCCTTTGTTGGATAACAAACTGCTGTGTAACCATCAATTAGATTGCAGTATTTAGCGCATTACGGTGTTATTTATACCGCCAGTCTGTTATAAAATTAGCAAAATCGATCTGGTTTAACTGCCAGACATACAAACCCTACATTGTGGTTGTTAAAAATATTACAACCATCATATTCTGTAAACGCACAACCTGGCGGGCTGTACCTTGCTGGCTGTGTGTTATTCGTTTAATTAGGTCACCTATTCAGAGAGAAACGATGAGCAATCAATTAGACGCTTTGCGTGAAATAACAACTGTCGTTGCTGACACCGGCGATATAGAAGCGATAAAGAAATACCAACCGGTAGATGCCACTACGAATCCATCACTCATGCTCAAAGCAGCGAGTATTCCAGAGTATGCAGGGTACATTGACGATGCCGTTGCGTGGGCAAAGCTGCAATCTCAAGATCCGGCGCAGCAACTTATCGACGCCTCTGACAAGTTGGCAGTTACCATAGGAAAAGAAATATCGGCGCTGATCCCTGGTCGCATTTCCACCGAAGTAGATGCGCGCTTGTCATTTAACACTGAAGCTACCATAAAAAAAGCGGAACGGTTAGTTGAACTGTATAACGATGAAGGTATCGATAAGTCCCGTATTCTGATCAAAATCGCCTCTACTTGGGAAGGTATTAAAGCCGCTGAGATTTTAGAACAACGTGGGATCCAATGTAACCTAACGTTATTATTTAGTTTCGCCCAAGCCCGCGCATGTGCAGAAGCTGGCGTATTCCTTATTTCACCTTTCGTAGGTCGAATTCTGGATTGGTACAAAGCGAATACCGATATCAAAGACTATGCCCCTGAAGAAGATCCTGGCGTGATATCAGTGTCCCGTATCTACAATTACTACAAAGAGCATGGTTTTAACACTGTGGTCATGGGTGCAAGCTTCCGGAATATTGGCGAGATCCAAGCGTTGGCCGGTTGTGACCGTCTGACCATTAGCCCGCAGCTTTTAGAGGAATTGAAAAATACCACAGCGCCACTTCCCGTTAAATTAAAAGATAACGGTGCGTCTGCTACCCCTGAAGAAAGACTGGATGAAGGTACATTCCGTTGGGATATGAACGAAGATCCCATGGCAACACAAAAGCTTGCCGAAGGCATTCGCAACTTCGCCGCTGACCAGGTGAAACTGGAAACCATGTTGAAAGAAAAACTGGGCCTGTAAAGGCCAGTTCTGTTTTAAATGCAGGAAAAATTATGAGTGATGTAACACAACAATCTGCCTGGGCAGACCTTTCAAAACTAGCCGAAGACGTCAAACAAACCCATATGCGCGATTGGTTCGACGCCGATCCCTCCCGCGCTGAAGCTATGCAAGCACAAGGGTGCGGTATCTTTTTAGATTACTCGAAAAACCGCGTCACCAAAGACGTTCTGACGGCTTTATTTTCTTTGGCGAAAGCCCAAGGTGTTGACGCCCACCGTGATGCCATGTTTAACGGCAGCACCATTAATACCACCGAAAAACGGGCGGTATTACACACGGCGTTACGTAACTTTAGTGGCAAGCCTGTTATGGTGGATGGCAAAGATGTCATGCCAGAAGTCTTAGCCACACTGGAAAAAATGGAAGCCTTTACCCAATCGATCCATTCTGGCGCCCATAAAGGCTACACCGGCAAGTCCATAAAGCAAGTGGTAGCCATTGGGATTGGTGGTTCGTTCTTAGGTCCAAAAATCATGACCGAAGCACTGAAACCTTATACCCATGACGCGGTAAAAGTGCACTTTGTTGCCAACGTGGATGGTTGTCACATTCATGATGTGCTTGCCAGTGTCGATCATGAAGAAACCTTAATTGTGATGTCGTCTAAATCCTTCACCACTCAGGAAACCTTGCAAAATACCCTTAGTGCAAAAGCCTGGTTCCTTAAACAAGGTGGTAAGCAAGAAGACATCGCTAAGCACTTCGTTGCAGTCTCTTCCAATGTAAAAGCCGCCACAGAGTTTGGTATTGCCGAAGAAAACATCTTCCCCATGTGGGACTGGGTAGGCGGACGTTATTCCTTATGGTCTGCCATTGGTTTGCCAATTTGTCTGGCCTTGGGCTTTGAAAACTTTAAAGGTCTGCTAGATGGCGCTCATGCCATGGATAAGCATTTTTGCGAGACCCCCTTTGAAAGCAACCTTCCGGTTATTTTAGCGGTGTTGGGGGTGTGGTATCGCAACTTCTTTGATGCCCAGTCTCATGTGTTATTGCCTTACTACCATTATCTTCGTGGCCTACCTGCCTATGTGCAACAGCTGGACATGGAAAGTAACGGTAAGCAGGTCACCATGGACGGCAACGTCGTCAACTGGCAAACCGGCCCCATTATTTGGGGTAGCGAAGGCACCAATGGACAGCACAGCTTCCATCAGCTCATCCACCAGGGCACCTCCATCATTCCTGCTGACTTTATGCTGCCGCTTAATGTGCCTAATCAGGATGATACCCATCATGCCATGCTTGCCTCAAACTGCTTTGGTCAAACCCAAGCATTAATGCAAGGGAAAACCTTTGCAGAGTGCTACGCAGACTTAGACGGTAAAGGTCTTGCCGAAGACGAGCGCAAAGCGCTGGCGCAGCATAAAACCATGCCGGGCAACAAACCTAGCAACACCATTATGTTCGATAAGCTCGATCCGTTCACACTTGGCGCGTTGGTTGCAATGTATGAACATAAGGTATTTGTCCAGGGCGTTATCTGGCAGGTGAATTCCTTTGATCAATGGGGTGTTGAATTAGGAAAAGTACTTGGAAATCAAGTTCTTGACGGAATTCAGGGTAAAGTCAACGATGACAATTTCGATGCCTCTACCCAACAACTCATTCGCCGCTTCAGAAACGCCAATGCACCAGATTAAGGATTAATCTTTGGCTTTATGCCAAAACAGTGCATCTGACAAACGGCCGGTTTTTACTGGCCGTTTTCATTGGGCAAATCCACGAATTGTCATCCAATCGTCACATATTGTTAATAAAAAGTTAATTTTATTATTTTATTCTTGTGTCGGCTGTGATACAAAAGTAACCAGATGGATGAGTAATATTCAATTCTGGCACTTGTTGTTAGTGGTATAAAAGGAGATCCTAGTGGATAAGTCAGATCTGTTTGCGATGTTAAATATTGAAGAAACTCCGGCTAAAACCAAAAGTAAGAAAAAACGAAAATGGAGAGAAATCGAAGCACTGCAAGACCGCTTCCGTCTAGAAAAAGAACTGGCAGAAATTGATTGTGGGTTCGAATACGAACTCGAAACAATGGAAAGATAAAATGTAAAACGGCCACCCTTAGCGGGTGGCCGTTTTCGTTTGTTCTGCTTTGCTGTTTTATTGGCAGCGAATGGGTGTGTACCTGTTGTCTTATTAGGTCACACAGTTCGTGGTGTACGTATTACACCTGCCAGTGAATAGCCTGTTGATGATGCTCTGTTAGCCACTGATTGGTTTGGCTGAAATGCTTACAGCCAAAAAAACCTCTATGGGCAGATAACGGAGAAGGATGAGGCGCATTTAATACTAAATGACGTTGGCGATCTATTTGCGCACCTTTTTTCTGCGCATGACCTCCCCACAGTAAAAACACGAGGTTTTGCTTTTGCGTATTGAGGCTTTGGATAACTGCATCAGTAAACCGCTCCCAACCATAAGTAGCATGGCTATTGGCTTTTCCCTGCTCTACCGTTAATACCGTATTTAGCATTAATACCCCCTGCTCTGCCCACGAAGTAAGATTTCCGTGATCAGGCACACTAAACCCCGGTATATCGGCGGCTAGCTCTTTATAGATGTTTCTTAAGGAAGGCGGTATTTTTACCCCGGGTTTTACCGAAAAACAAAGGCCGTGGGCCTGATTCGGCCCATGGTAAGGATCTTGGCCTAAAATCACCACTTTCACCTGCTCTAAGGGCGTCAAGGTAAATGCCTTGAAGACGTCCTCTTCGGGAGGATACACCACAGTGCGTTGACGGGCGTCATACACCTTTTGCAGTAGCGATTGAAAGTACGGCTGAGCCTTTTCGAGGCTCAGCACATCCTGCCATGAACTCATTTTAAAATAGAGAACATATGCGCCTTTAATGCCTCGTAATCAGCCGGTAATGGCACTGCTTGGCTTTCTTTACTTGAGCACTCAACCAATGGCTGAGGTAGACTTAAGGGCTGTCCAAGCACATTTTCCACGGTTTCACGGAATTTAGCTGGGTGCGCCGTGCCTAGGAACAAGCCATATTCATTATCAGCCAAGTCGTGGCTTAATGCGCGATAAGCAATCGCTGCATGCGGCTCGCTGGTATAGCCTAGTTGCGCCAATTGACGCATGGCAAGTTGGGTATATTCTTCATCCACACATTCACCACGCAGACAAGATTTATCCAAGTAGCCTCTTTCAATTAAGGCTTCGATGCGCGGCCAGTTGTTTGGCTGACTGACATCCATGGCATTAGACATAGTAGCCACCGTGGCTTTCGGATCCCACTCGCCGGTTTTTAAATAGCGAGGCACCGTATCGTTCAAATTGGTAGCCGCTACGAAACGTTTAATGGGCAAGCCCATGGCTTTGGCAATCATCCCTGCGGTGAGATTACCGAAATTACCACTAGGCACCGAAATAACCAGCTCTTCTCGCTGCTTGGGGGTTAATTGGCTAACGGCCTCAAAGTAATAGCAAACCTGCGCCAACAAGCGACTAATATTAATGGAATTCGCCGAATTAAGGTGTAGTCCTTCTCGTACATCAGGATCATCAAAAGCATGTTTTACCATGGCTTGGCAGGCATCAAAATCACTTTCAATGGCCACGGTATGAATGTTGTCGCCCAAAGTAGTAAACAGCTTTTCCTGCAACTGGCTTATTTTGCCTTTAGGGAACAAAATAACCACATTGATGTTTTCGATTCCGTGGAAAGCATGGGCAACCGCGGCACCGGTATCTCCGGAGGTAGCAGTTAAAATAGTGATTGGTTCACCTTTGCTGATCCTAGCCAGTGTTTGCGCCATAAAACGGCCACCGAAATCTTTAAACGCCAGTGTTGGACCGTGGAACAGTTCTAGCGTTGCAACCTTATCGCTAACGCTAACAACCGGTGCCGGGAACGTGAATGCATCATTAACGATACTTTCAATGGTACCCTCGCCTAACTCATCACCAATTAACGCGGTTAATACGTCAATGCTGCGTTCAACAAAGGGCTTTTCCAACAAACTTTCCACATCCGCCAGTTTGGGCACATTGGTAGGAAAGTACAATCCTTGATTCTGACCGAGCCCACGTTTTACCGCTTGGGCAAAAGACGCGGTGTCAGATGCTACTTTTAAATTAACTAATTCCACTTTGGGATACCTTTATTCTTTCACTTGCTGTTCTACCGTACCCTTTTGAGGAATACGGCAAACGTGGCTAAAACCATCTTCATTCTGTACATAGTTGGCTTGCAGCCATTCACGTATAAACTCGGCGTTCTCGGCATTATCACATACGGCAAATACCGTTGGACCAGAACCGGAAATGCCGAATGCTAATCCACCCTGCGCCATACTAAAACTGCGGGCTTCGTCGAACCCAGGTAACAGAGATTTGCGGTAAGGCTCTGCTATCACATCATTCATTACGCTAGCAGCCAAGGTAAAATCCTGGCTATGTAAGGCATGAACAAAAACCCCCAATTGACGACCAAATGTCAGGGCGGTTGCCATATCCACTTCTTTTGGCAGTATATCTCTTGCTGCTGAAGTCGACACACTGATACCAGAATAACAAATCACCCAATACCAAGACGGTGATACCGGCAACGAAACCGTCACCTGATCTTTATCACCAGTCATCAATGTCATACCACCAAGGAAACAGGGAGCCACATTGTCGTAGTGAATGCTGCCACTGATTTGCCCTTCTAATTCCCCCATCATCAACAATAGTTGATTGTCATCAAAGGGGCGATCAAAATGCACATTTAATGCTTGGAAGGCAGCAACAATAGAACTGGCACTGGAGCCTAATCCACTGCCTATGGGCAGATTCTTATACAATGTCATGGCAACATGATGAACAGGCTTACCAAGTTTTACCATTTCTTCCATAAAATGGGCGTAACACAGGGTAACGATATTATTGTCTTCACCTGGCGGTAATTTATGGGCAAATGGGCCCGATACGGTTAAGCCAAAAACATCGGCCTCTTTAACCTCAACCACATCACCTAATTCCGTACCGTCTACCGGAGTTAACGCCGCCCCCAGCACATCAAACCCTAAACTCACATTGCCGATTGACGCCGGCGCGTATACACGTGTTGTTTTCATTCTACTTCCTCTTACAACGCGACCTGCTTCCACGGCATGGTACGCAGAATATCGGCAAACACACCGGCAGCAGTAACGGTACCGCCCGCACCGTAACCACGGATGACATAAGGAATAGGTTGGTAATAATCGCTGCTAATTGCCAGCGCATTTTCACCATCTTTAACCGCCGCAAGAGGGTGAGCTAGCGGCACGGCCTTAATGGTCACTTTACATTTTTCACCATCAATACTGCCAATATAACGTAACACGCAGTCGTTTGCTTTCGCCGCGTTTACGCGCTCGCTAAAGGCCGCATCCAGCTCAGGCAATTTATTCATAAATTCATCAATAGACGCACCTTGGGCGAAACCTTCCGGTAGCACAGATTCAATTTCGATGTCAGAGAGCTCCAGCGACAAACCGGCTTCGCGGGCCATAATCAATAGCTTACGAGCCACATCCATACCACTTAAATCGTCTCTAGGATCAGGTTCTGTATAGCCATTTTCTTTGGCAGCTATAGTCGCCTGTGAAAGAGTCATCCCCTCTTCCAACTTACCAAATACATAAGATAAGCTACCAGATAAAATACCTTCAAACTGATGCAATACGTCACCGGCTGCGAACAGTTTTTGCAGGTTGTCGATAACCGGTAAGCCCGCACCTACTGTCGTTTCATAAAAATACTGACGATTGGTAGTTTGGGTGGTTTTACGTAACTGGCGATAATACGCCATAGTGTCGGTATTGGCTTTTTTATTGGGAGTAACCACATGGAAACCCTTCTCCATCATGTCCACATATTGTGACGCAATGGCCTCATGACTGGTGCAATCAACGATAACCGGGTTCACCAAGCAGTTTTCATTGACGAAGGCTTTTAAACGACTCAGCGTCATCACTTCCTTTGCGCTATCGAGCTCTGCCTGCCAATTTCCGCTAACGTCAATGCCTTTGGCGTTAAGTAGCAACTTACGGCTATTGGCAATACCATAAACCCGTAGCTGAATATTACGTTTTAGCAGCGTGTCTTGCTGGCGCGCGATCTGACTTAGCAACTCGGTGCCAACATTACCGCTACCAATTAAAAAGACATCAATGGTATGACGATCGGAAAAGAAGTTTTGGTGGATAACGCGTACCGCTTTTTTCGCTTTGTCCGCTTCCACTACGGTAGAGATAGAACGTTCTGAGGAGCCTTGTGCAATAGCCACATTATTCACTCGCGCTTGGGCAAGTGCGGCGAAAAACCGAGCTGCTAACCCTTTGGTATGACGCATACCATCGCCAACCAAAGTCACAATGGCTAGGCTATTGCGTACTTCTATGGGGTCTAGCAACTTGTTTTGCAGTTCTAGCGCGAATGCATCTTCAAGCAGGTGCAATGCTCGCTGTGCATCCTTTTCTAGGATACAAAAACTGATGCTGTATTCTGAACTCGATTGGGTAATAAGGCTAATAGAAATGTTGGCATTGCTCATTACGCCGAACACGCGGCTAGCCATGCCCACCATGCCTTTTAAACCTGGGCCTGCCACATTAAACATGGTGACATCATCTAACTGGGAAATCCCTTTAACGGAGGTCCATTTCTCGCTCGCTTCATCACTAATTAACGTACCCGGTGCCGCCGGATTAAGTGTGTTGCGAATTAAACAAGGAATATGGTGTTGGGCGATAGGGCCAATGGTTTTGGGGTGCAGCACTTTCGCACCAAAGTAAGATAGCTCCATGGCTTCTTGATAGGTTAGTTTGTCGAGCAGTACCGCGCCTTCCACCTGATTAGGATCGGCATTATAAACGCCATCAACGTCTGTCCATATTTCGCAGCAATCGGCATTAATACAGGCCGCAAGGATTGCCGCAGAATAATCGGAACCGTTACGCCCCAAGGTCACTTTTTCACCCACTTCATTGGCAGCCACAAAGCCTGGCATAATCAATAATCGAGAGCCATCGCTTTGCACTTCGCTAAAGCGAGCTTTACTTAACGCCACATCGGCAATGCTGTCGAGGTAGTCACCTTCAGCTAACACGTATTCAACGGGATCTATAATTTGATTGGTTACGTTTTTGCTTTGCAAAATAGCACTAAATAAATTAACGCTAATGTATTCACCCACACTTAGAATACCCGCTGCCACGTTGTCAGGGGCACAACCTAACAGTTTAATGCCTTCTAATTGTTGCTTCAGCGTAGTTAACAGAGAATCGATAAAAGCTGACACATCCTTATGGGCAAAATTGTCCAAGGTTGTGTTCAGTTCGTCGGCGATGCCCTGTACCGTATCGGTTAATTTTTGAAAAAGAGGCTGAAAGTCATCGCCTTGAGCCGCTTGTTCACATAGCAAAGATAACGCGTTGGTTACCCCTTTGGGGGCTGAGAGCACTACAGCTGCGCCCTCGGTTTGGTGGGTGGTCATGCAAATCTCGGTGACGCGCATATAGCGAGTTGCGTCGGCCAGAGAAGATCCACCAAACTTTAAGACTTTCATGTAATGCTCCTTTCGGTATTATTTTGTTTTAACAACGCTAAATTGTGTAAAAAAAAACCCGCTCTTGTGAAGGGCGGGCTTTTAGTGTTTGTTTGCAAATGCGCACTAACCAGCGACCGCCCTCTTCGAGGTGGTAATAATCGTCATGCTGGTAATGCGAATAATCATTTTCATACCGACAATTTGCCGTATAGACGTCTATCTGTCAACCGGCATTTTGTTATTTCTGTATAAAAATGACCATTACTATTTTAGGCATTAGCCCCATTACGTATGGGATTGCTTTGCCTTTCATAGGTTTACTTATAAACCGCACCAACCTTTTGATATATATTTTCTCTGTCGCTGGGCGTTTTTTCATCAAAAATAAATGTTAGCGCACTCTAACGCCTAACATAAGGTTCTGATAATCGTTCGTTTTTATTATTGTTATTTTTTTCGCGGGGCATTTTATCACAACTTGGACATACTTTAACCCGCATTTTATGGTCTGTTTACCCACCAAAAGGTACAGCCCATAGGGACATTGTTTTTTAAGTAAAGACATTGGGACAAATACGTCATGATTAGAAAGTTCACTGCTGATGACGGAACAAAAACCGCGACAATTTGGTTAACCTAACCCATTGTTAGTGAAATACCTCATTAGCACCCATAGGGAAATCGTAATACATTGAAAAATAAACGTTATATTCTGGCCTACCCCTTGCTGTAACCTTGTTTAAAAATATGTATAGGCTATAACGCATCCTGAATTCTGACCTGCATATTTATAAGCTTTAATCTGACCTAAGGATAACGATTTTGTCGGCTACAGATAAAATAATAAAGAATAACAAAATCGATAGAATGGCGTGGGTGGATAATTTACGTGCCACCATCGTCCTTCTTGTAGTCCACTTTCACTGTTGTATAACCTACAGTCACGTGGGTGATTGGTATATCAAAGACGGACCAGAGGGCACTCTCACCGACAAACTCCCCTACATTTTTTTTATATTCCATCTGCAATCATTTTTCATGGGGGTATTGTTCTTTATTGCAGGAGCTATGGTCCCGGGGGCGATTGACCGACATGGTGCGCAAAAATTCGTTATTGAGCGATTGAGTAGGCTGGGCGTTCCCGCACTACTGTACATGTTTATCGTGCAGCCTTTAATCATTTTTAAGTTTATGGGCGGCACAGCAGCTTATCCCCTGAGATCAGATACCTCGATATATATTCACTATGTTATGTCTGGTCAAGTACTAAGCGGAAGCGGAACAATTCATAAAAACTCCAAACAACACAACTAAGCCTAACGTGACGCAAAAATGAGGGAGTGCAAGAAAAGGACACCCCCGCAACAGGTTAGATAAGTAAATCCTTCACAGAGAAACCAGAACTTGACCGGGCATGAACCTGAACAGGCTGGTTGGTATTTACATCAGCATCAGGTAACAGCGCGGGGCAAATCTGGGCAGATTGAGGAATGTATCGAGCGCCGGCGTCAAAGAGGTTTATTTTATAAACCATCCATCCGTCAGCATATTCATTAGAGGACTCTTTAAGGAATGCACGTTTAGAGCCATAGGAGCGTTTGTGTTCCATGTCTTTAGGAAGTTCAGCTAAATGTTCAACAGGGGCAAAGCGTTTAGCCGCTTTCCGCATTTCAGGGAAAAGGTTACGATTATGGGAAGACCAACCTACGATCACACAATCAAGAGATATAGAGCCATAGTAATCTTCGAGAGAGTTAGAGTCGTTCCCTACCCTTTCAGCGATGATAACGGCTTTAGTTCCATGAGGCATATGTTCATCGATGTGAGCGGCAAATTGTTCAAAGGATTCATTTTCTTTTTGTACCCTATCGAGTTCTAACTGGCGTTTTCTTTCTTCTTCTGACTTAACGAAAGCAATGGCGTTTTGGACATGTTCAATTGATAAGGGGGGACGTGAATCACAGATAGAGATATTTGCGCTATCAAGGGTCATCAGTTTCCATTCATCGTTAAAGTTATCATGAGCAAGAATGGTGTAATTAACCATTTCCCTTTTTTCTCCAGAAAAGATTGCAGTTACTACGCGTCCTGTTTTAACCACATCCACTAGGTAGGCATCAAGGAAACCGGATAAACGGGTAGTTTCGATGTAGCGGCCTATTAGTGTGTCATAGGTAGCAGAGACCCAGGGTCGGCGATAAGTGCTTGTAGCATGGCGTCACAAAACGTGAAGTTTTGAATTTCGTGCGCTTCATCACCACGGTAACAATTGCCATAAAGGTCCTCTAACTTTTATCGAGTCATATCCTTGTGAATCATCGAAGCTGGCAGAAAAGAGGCTAGTTCTCACCGGCAATGTAAAACTGTCCCAGTATCGACCACTAAATTTTATCTTAATTGAGATCCCCAGGAAGTAAAAATCAAACTTAATATAATCGTCTAAAGAATTAAACTTTACTTTTTATTGCAACGGATGGATTTAATTCTGCAGCTTTATAAGCTGGCGTAACACCAAAAATCACTCCGATTAATATTATGAATAAAAAACATAATAACAATACTAAGTAAGATACAGTTATATGGAAGGGTAAAGCTAGGTCGATAAAGAAAATAACTAGCATTGCACTTAGTGCCCCTATTGTGGCACCGAAACAACAAATGATGACTGATTCCGTCAATATTTCTATAAATATAAAACTAAATGGTGCTCCCATAGACTTCTTAATTCCAAATTCGTGCGTTCTTTCACCCACGCTAAGAAGCATTACATTCATAACCCCGATTCCACCTACGAAAATACTGATCCCTACAACTACAGTTGCACCGACCGTACTTACTCTCGTAATTTCATCAAAACTCTTAGTAATGCTATTTGAACTAGTAATATCAAACTCTATCTCATTCTGATTTCTTCTAAAGTAGCGATGAAATCTGTCTTCTACTGATTGCTTAGTAAATCCACTATTACTAATATTTAACAAAACATTTAACCTATCGCCGTAATTTCTATTAAACAGGGATGAAATGGAGGTTAGGGGAACCACCAGAAAGTTGTCTTGGTCAAGTCCAAACAAGTCACCTTTGGATTGGGCTATGCCGATAACCCTATACCATTGATTATTTAAAGCTATAAATTGCCCCAACATTGATTTACTAAATTTAAGTTTATCTGCGAGTGATGCACCAATGAATACTACATTGCGATTTTTAATATTGTCTTCTTCTGAAAAGAAAAAACCATAGTCTGTAGACAAGCCTGCTAGTTCCAAATAGCCGTGAGTAGTACCAACTAAAGAAGTCTGAACGGAAATATCCTTGAATCGAGCAAGAACCATTATCGGATCGGCCGTTACTGGTGTTATGTTCTCAATTTCTGGGAGAGCGGCTTTGATTTCATTAACAAGTTGATAACTTAGAGCATTATTTATTCCCAACAACTTATCTTCGTCAGATGTCTTAGCTTTGATAGTAATCCCATTCATACTTAGTGAATCAAGTTTACTAGTAACAAATTCACCTAGGGAGTTTAGGACAGCAACAATGACTATTACCGAAAATATTCCTACAGCAATTCCTGATGTAGTTAATATAGTGGAAAATAAATTAAGTTTCAGAGAGTTTATTGATGTTTCAATACCACTTACCACTGGAAACAAGATACAGTTGGCATTAAATTTCATCAATTATTTTTCCATCCATTACTTTGAATATTTTGGTGAAATAAGATGTTAATTTGAGATCGTGTGTAACGACGATTACCGTATGTCCACTTTCATGTATTTTTTTTAATAATTTCATGACTGCAAATGAATTTTTACTATCTAAATTACCAGTTGGCTCATCAGCGAAGATGACCGATGGATTATTTACTAAAGCCCTAGCTATAGCTACTCTCTGAATTTGACCGCCTGATAATTGACTCGGATACATATAGGACTTTCCTAATATGTTGAGTTTTTCCAAAATCTGGAGGCCTAGGCTGATTCTTTCTGATTTTTTCTTATAGCAATACCGAAGCGGTAAACATACATTTTCAATTACTGTTAATCGACTTAGTAAATAGAAAGACTGAAATACAAAGCCAAATTGTGTGTTTCTAATTTTATCCAGGTCAGAATTCTTTAACGTACTTGTATCTATTCCATTGTAAAAATACTTACCTGAGGTCAGATCATCTAGTAGGCCTAAAATATTTAATAACGTTGTTTTTCCAGACCCAGAATCACCAATAATCCCAACAAACTCACCGCTATTTATTTTGATATTGGTATTAGTTAAAACCTTACTTTCTAATCGCTCATGTGTATAATTTTTGTTGCCATTTGATATTTGTATAAGCATAGAAAATACCTAATCTAGTACATTAACATCTTTTCCGTCCTCAAGTCGCTCCAAGCTTTCATTTGGGCCAATTATTAGGACGTCACCCTTTAAACTAGTTAATGTTAACTGAAAAAAATTATCACGCTCTCCAATTTCAATATATTTTTTTAAAGATTTGTTATCTCGAATAACCCAAACAAAATTACCCTTATTATCATTTTTTACCAAATTAATCGGTAATAAAAAACCATGTTTATGAGTATCTCTGTTTAAAAACTCCGCTCGACAGCTCATTCCATAGAAAAAAAGTTTCTTATCTATATTTTTAAGTTCTATTTCTACTTTATAAACGAGATTATTTAATAGTTTTTGAGGTTCCTTATCTATATTCAATACTATACCTTTAAATGCATCAATATCATCTGTTATCGAAGCTGGGTAAATAAGTACCTCTTGTCCAACGGTTATGTTTGATATATCTACCTCGTTTACATTAGCTATAGCTTTGTATTTCCTTTCATCAACAATTTTAAATACTAATGAACTATCGAAATTCCTAAGTCCAGGAATAACTGTTTCCCCCTTCCGTGCAAACAACTCAGTAATCACTCCGTCCATAGGTGCTTCGAAGGTGTATTTTTGTAATTCCCATCGTTTTATAAGCTGGTTTAACTTGTTCTTCTCAATTTGCATTTTTAGTGTTTTTATTTGATTAATTTTGACTTGAATATTTGATTCAAGTTTCTCTAAGTCTACCTCTGCAACGTAGTTATCTTTGATAAAACTCATAAGTCTATTTTTCTCTCTATTAAGTTCTGATAACTCAATAGAGGCCGTCTGTAATTCTATTTCTAGGATTTCTTTGTCTAATGATAGTTGATTTATGCTATTACTTATAGATGTATAATCTAATTGTAATATTGGTGTTCCTTTTTTAACGAACTCTCCTTCTGTTGCATTTATAGATTCAACTCGTCCCGTTACTTCAGTAGCCACTTCAATCTCATTTCCGAATTTAAGGTTACAGGACGATTCAACACCGTTACTCAACCAACCCATTTCAGGTTTTTTAATACTTACATCTATTAGTTTATAATTTGAGTTATCTAAGTTCAAATAAATAACAATAGTAAAAGCTATGATTAAAATGGATAATCTGAATAACATAGTTGTCATCGAATTAGTAATTCCATCCAAAATAAAAAAGCACTGGAAATGAGGGGATCATAATTAATACACTCTTAAGTTTCCCTGAATTATTTAACATAATATAAGAAGATAGCATATACAAAGTCATAAACCATACATCGAATATATCTATCCCATCAAATGGGTAATTTCCGTTCAGTATATTCTGTAATGAAGAAAAATTTAAAGTCTTATTCGTTGGTGTTGAATTGTGGGAAATAAAAACTAGAGCTATTATTCCAATGTTCTTTAAGTATAGAGGAACAGAACAGTAGGTGATTATTTTGAACCAAGATAGATAATTGACTTTTGTTACTCTGAATAGTAATAGAAAGTTATAAAGACTTAGAAACACTATAGAAGCCAGAAATGAAATTGAAGACTGTAATCCATAAAGAAGTGGAGCAACATTATATATAGACCTGAGTCCATTCTCTATTTCATTAGACATGCTTGAGAGTTCGCTGTCTAATTTTTTTAACTCAAATAGAACAAAACCATCTTCACTCATACTGTTGTAGAATATGTATGTGGATAAAAATGTTAATGTTATCAAGATAGTTATATTGGCTAAGGCGTTTGAAGTTGATTTATTATCGAAATTAAAAAAAAATTTTACAGGCTGGGTAAGTATTATCAAGTTACTAATTAGCATCTTCGTAATTTCCTACCGAGTAATGATAATATTTGATTTTCATTTTTAGAAGTTTTTTGTAGTAGATTGATGAGTAACCTTGCTTTGTCACCGCTTGCCATAAATCTATATTTGATAAAATCAACAGAAATTGAATTATTATAAAGATACTCGAACAATGCTTGTAAATTATCGAGGCCTATCATCGTATAGTTTATATCATTGAAAACGACAGTGTCGATATTCTTTGATTTGTTTTTTTCTAAAAAATTTATTACGTTGCCTATGGATACGAGTTGTACTTCTTCACAGCCATTTTCTAATAATATTTCCGCCTCTATAGATGCTTTCAACTCATTGAAGTTTTCGTCAATAAATCCAATTTTCATATTAATTTCTACCTCCCTATCAATACATATATCCCGGTTATTAAAATAGATAATATAAAATAAGTAGATATTCTACAGATCAAGTGAGCAAAGTTGAATGTATAGCCCAACCCACTTTTCTTGGGCACAAAAATCCTTAGATCTTCTGAGTCAAAATATATATAATTGAATATTGGGTGTTTTCTGTCAACCTTAATTTTATTTACCAAATATAATTCAATGATCAGGTAAATAAATATTACTATAAAACTAATCATCTGCCAGTGGTCTGATATCAATTCGACTATGTCTACTTTCATTATTTTTCCATTAATTACTATTTAATATTACACTTCTATTGAGAGCGAGATCCATGTTCCAAGTTAGCACTATCATTATTAAGATTGTTAGGCTTGATATTGAGACTGCAAGTATAATTGGCTGAATTTGAGGTATAGCTGTTATAATTGTAAGTACTATTATTGATGGGGCTAAAGCCAATGCTCTCAAAACTCTATATCCGAGCGAGAGCTCCGATGTTAATATTGACGGATAATATAAACATATATATGAGACATTAATTGAAACAAATAGCCCAATTAGACACGGAAATGAAAAGGTAATCACGAATGTTAATGGCGCAAATTCAGTATCGCTCCACAAAATTAGATAGATTAAACATGGCAGCATAGAAAATATAGTTAAAAAAACATATTGGGTTATGGATAGAAGAGAATTAGCTAGTGCGATACTAAGCCCCACCTTTTTCACACTTAATCTAGATGCTAGGTAAACTTCAATTGTGTTGTTCCTCAACTCTTCTTTGATTGTGTATGTAGAAATGTTAAATGCATTTATTGAAGTTATTACAGCGAGAAAAAACATCCCTTGAACCATCACAAATACTTGCCATAGTTCTATATTTTTACTGGCGTCAAAAAGTTGCTCTCTCGATTTTTCAAGTGAAGATCTTGTAATTCCTGTCAATAGCTCAGGCGATGCTGCTGAAATCAATACAATCAAACTAAATAAGAAAGCATACATAATTGGAGAAAGTATAAGGCCCTTCCAATTTTCTTTTAGTACTCTATTAACTATAAGTTTAATTAAGTTGCTCATTAAAATTTCAATCCGATAAAATTGACTTTAACTGATTTTCAGTGGTTTTTACTGATATTATATCTAAACCATTAATTTTATTATAAAATTTATCCTTCATAACCTTGGATTCAAAGCTGCATGAATAAGTGCATTCTCCAATTTCATCGATGTTAAATTCCTTCAGCACTTCTTGAGGTATTTTATTTCCCATGGTTATTTCTATGTATATTGAGTCTCCCCAAATTTCAGATACGACTTTGCCATAAGGTTCTATGGTTTGATTATAAAATATAAATTTATTTGAGTTTTCTATATCAAAATCTGAAAATCCATGTGTGGATATTAAAATTGTTTTGTTTTTTTTTAATTCGTACAGTATCTCTGAAAACTTTATTTTTGACTTTACATCGAGTCCGTTAAGTGGTTCATCTAAAAAAATATATTTCACATTAGGTATTAGACTTCTTATTATCGCTAGCTTTTGTGTTTGTCCTTTACTTAATGTTCTTACGACTCTGTCAGTAATGTTGTTTAAATCAAACTCTCTTAGAAGTGCTTCTGTAATTGTACTCAAATTATTTCTATAGAATGACTTCCAATAATCTAAATTTTCTCTTATAGTCAGGTTTGAGTATAAGCCACTTTTATGTGTCAGTATCGAAATATCATCTTTAACGATTGAACCGTCTCTTAATTTGTCCCCATCATAATAAATATTTCCATTCAACGGTAACATTATTCCTGTTAGGGTTCTAAAAAAAGTTGTTTTTCCAGTGCCATTTTTACCAAAAAATAAAGATATACCCGTTCCTATTTCTAAATTAATATTTCTAGAAACTATGTTTTTTTTATAGCCAATATCTAACGAGTTTATTTTGATCAAACCAGTAATCCATCTCTCTGTCATTTTATCATGCTTTGTGTAATTGATTATCTATTACCTTTTTCTTCACCTCTTCTTTATTTTCTATCACTTGTTTCGCTAAACTTTTCACGCTTCCGTTCATTATTATTTTTTCATAAAATAACTTTGATTTATTATCTTTCAAATATATTATAAATTTTTCGCGATGTTGATTTAATAGCACATTGCATGCATGACATATATGGGAGTACTTCCCTTCCACCCCTAATTCTTCAAGTATTTTAGCTGGGCCAAGAGTATGAATAAGCCAATAAGCTATATTTTTTTCTGAAACTTTTACTATGTCACTAAATTTCTGTCTTAATATATTACCTAATATAAGGTCTTGAGAATAAAATACAGTATGACCACAACAGGCTTTTAAATCTCCATTGGGGTGGAGTGAAAGTGTTTTTAATATTTCCATGCAACCTAAATCAATAGCACTATTTGCTTCCATTTTAGATACATCTAAGTTACTTCCAGAACCTATAGGGGCGGGTCTATCTTCAATCAGAAAGAATTTTTTTGGTAGACCTTTCACTTCACATCCTAATCTTTCGGCGATTAATTCTTTTAATTTATACCCATTGAAATGTGATTCCTCAGAGCCCACCACAGATAGAGCTACAGTTAATCCTTGTTTTAACCCTTCCTCTACTAAATTCAATATTGGATCTACGCCCATGAATGGACTATGAAATTGATCATAGCTAGTATTCAGTTCATTTAAACCTGCTGCTTTTAGTTCCTTAATAAAACTTCTTGCTTTTTGTCGGTTCTTAGCCCACCAACCATTGGTAACAAGTCTACTTGTGAGGTTGAGTTTTGAGATTAATTCAATTCCATGTAAAAGGTTTTCTTTGGATAGAGTTGCCTCACCTCCGGTAAATCCTATAACTTTGGCTTCTGGTAATTTACTAAATTCCATTATTCCATGAACCATAATTTCACGGGGCATTGGCATAGATATTTTGGGGCTACTACCCACACTGCAGTGTTCACAGCTGAAGTTGCATTTATAATCTAAAAAAATAGACAAGAGTCTTGGGAACATTATTGTATTCCTTTACTAATATTGAGTAATTGATTATTTACTACATTAGATATTACTCTAAAAAATAATCTATAAATAATTATGATTATTGTATTCTTTACCCTGACTGGTGAATTCTATCTTTCAGCCTGTCCTGCGACTACTACCAATACTCCTACGGCTACTACTGCTATAGCTATTGCAAATTCGAATACTACTATTGCTTCAGCCGCCATAATTGGTTGTAGATCTTCTGGCATTCCAGAGGAAATTAACCTACCTACTTCTAATATAGCGTCTTTTTCCTCAGAATTTAGGACAACTGATTGAAGTAATGATTGTGAGATGTCGTTATCACTAAAGTACTTTAAATGATCTTCAGTAAGCTCTCCATTTATTTTCCATAAGTATTGAATGGTTTTATTTTTTTAAATCGTTACAATCCCTCTCGTCAATCTTCTTTACTAATTCTTTAATTAATATTTGAATCGAGCAGGCTTCTTGCAGTGTTTTGGCCGAATGCGGTTCAAGGGCTTTCCCTTCAACCACAAACGCGTCTCTCGTGTTTACTGCCAAACGGGATTGAACTTGGTGCGCAGAACTAAATGGGTACTACCCAAGCAAATATCCAAGCCTTTAGAAGTGCTGGATCCGACCAATCATCAATGGGCGTTGGACTTTATGCATGACACGTTATATTGCGGCAAACGTTTCAGAGCACTGAGTGTGGTCGATGAATGCACGCGGGAGTACCTTGCTATAGAGGTCGATACGTCTTTACCCGCTGGCCGTGTCGTACGCGTGTTAGAACAACTTAAGGCTGAGCAAGGATTACATACCCAGCTGCGTATGGATAATGGCCCAGCGCTAATTTCTTCGACTCTGATGGATTGGTGTGAAACCAATGATATTGAACTTGTATATACCCAGCCAGGTAAGCCACAGCAAAATGGCTTTGTTGAACGCTTTAACGGTTCATTGCGCAGAGAGTTCCTTGATGCTTACTTGTTTGAAAATCTCAATTAGGTAAGAGAAATGGCCTGGTTCTGGCGACTTGATTATAACGAAGAAAGAACACATGAAAGTCTGGGTAACCTTCCTCCTGCAGCTTACCGAGCAAAACTAGAAAACTCTAATTCAACACTGTCTCATTAAAAGCGAAGTGCACAAATAGTCAAAGGAGCGGACGATCAGGCTTGTGAGTCTGAATTCAGCACTGAAATTCGGGCCTTTCTTCTTTGCCATCTTGTCACCTAACTTTGTTATCCTGCTATCATAGCAGCTCTAATCAGGTGGCCAAATTCACTATGCCACTACATCTCGATGGCTTAATCCTACTTCAAATTTGAGACGCTGGACGTCTTTAATCTTTCTCATATCGGTTCTCTTTCTCGCCATGGCTGCTCATTCCTTCATAAAGTGATGAAGATGAGCTTACCAATTGATTTAGTAAGGAAAAGAAGAAGATTTCGGGATTCCGATCAGTGATTTCGGAAAAACGTCATTTTTGATCGGATAAAACCGAAATGGGTCCTTTGTGGTTTGTATTGGCACTTTTGATATTTAGTATTGGCTATGTCGCGCTACGTAAGCACCTTCATACAAAGGTTTTTACCAATTTTATAGCATCCCCATCCCTCAGCGCATTCCTTATTCTTGCCCTTGTGCTATCACTGGTTACGGCCATTACTCGATGTTTTTTCCAATTGGAGAAAGTGTGCTCAATTTCCAATTCTCTTATTTTCCTCAATACCTTGCGCTCTTTACCCTAGGCATTTTATTCGCAAGAAACGACAGATTGAACACATTGATAGAAAGTAGAATTGCCAAAAATATCGGCTTGATTACTTTGTTTGGTGGCCCATTGCTTCTTGGCGTTATTTTGATAATTGGTGGCGGACCATCGGATAGCGGAATTCCCGGAGAACACGGACCTATCCTTTATTTTAGCGGCTGGAGTTTACACGCGTTTTCTGCTGCTCTGTGGGAGCAATTTACTGGTTTAGGATTGGCTTTAGGGATGTTGGCGTGGTTTAAGATGAAATGTGATTTCGATAATAAAATAACACACTGGATTTCATCTCGTACCTTCGCTGTTTATGTCATCCATGCCCCCGTTATTGTTTGGCTAACAATTCAATACCATTCAATAGCAATTGGGTCATTCCCGAAAATCCTTCTTTTGAGCATAACCGGACTCATCGTGAGTTTTACGTTCGCAGAACTGCTAAAACGGACATGGAAGTTAGGACGATTTTTTTAACCGTAGAGTACCTAATTAGAGGATTAGTCCGATCTCAAGGTGACCAAATGCGTACTTATAATATGGTCCGCTGCGTACGCTAATCAAGAACTCCCTTTAACAAACACAGGGCAGGAGCCGATAAGTCGGCCCCTACCCTTTCTCTAAGCGATGCCGATACTAATAGATAAAAACTATCGCCAACCAAGGTTGCTATCTTTACCAAAGTATTTAGGCTGTTAACGCAATAATATCACGTAACAAAACTGTACTTTGCGACATTATCATCCATATTTAACAAAGAGAATGGGGAGCAGCCTCATTGCCAATGTTTGTATGTTAAAGATGAAAACGCTTTACCGTTAGGTTATGTGAATGAAACCCGACTGTTCAATGCGCTTAAAGGAGATAGGTATACCTTATGTTTACTAATGAAATGGTGCATAACGCACTACAAACCTGGTGCGACAATGTGGTAAAGGTAGGAGAAGTGCATTCTGAAGGAGGTGATGTACAAGCATTTTCCCTTCAGGTGCTATCAGAGAGTTATGATTATGACAACGGGCGTGTGTTGTTTAAGCCTACGCTAACCTTTGGCCAGCAAACGTTCCGCCCCACAAAAGAAGGGGCACTTTCTTATTTTGTAGGTGGCAATAGTGAATTTCCCGACGATAAAGGTTTCAAACTTAAGCCTTGGGTGAAGGTTTGGTACAGTAAAGAAGAGTTTATTCTGCACGGCGACTTAGCCATTGTGCAATGTAACGTGCATTTTATCGGAGAAGACGACAGTCACATTTTTGTGAACAAAAGCTTTGTATTTAAAGAATGTGAAGATGGCAAGGTTCGCATTATCTTGCATCAATCTTCACTGCCATATCAGCCGTAAGCGCGTTGTGCATTTCATCGTTCAGGCGTGTCTTTTCACAACGAAAAAGCGCCTGAACTTGCCGCACTAACGTGCATACTGAATGCTTCATCTATCACAATCAATGGCTACAGGTTATTCGCCATTTTGGGTCAGGCGCGGTTTACCTCTTTGGCCATCAACTTACCTTGTTGATGGACAATTCACCTAGGTTCCCCCGTTGTGTTAGAGAAGTCTTATGAAAATTGAAATTTTATCCCCTTTTTTTAAGTGCCAAGAGGAACAAACTGTCTTCTTGTCACACTTCTATTCTTTACCTGATTATAAAAGCCTTGTCACCACAGAGGCACGGTTCCAATTAAGGTTAAAATCCACCGCCGATCCTGCCGTATTTCAACAAGTGAAAGATATATGCGATAACTGGAATACTTCCTGTAAGGTGGTAGACTAGCCGAGTTCGGGCTTGGTTTTTAGTCCAACTTAAGCCCTCGCTGGCTCAATTGCCCTTAGTTAACCCGTGAATACACCATAATGTACAGCCGGTTTCGCACACTATAAGCAATGGAACATTTTATTCATTAATCTATAGGATAAACTTTCTTATGTGGGACGAACGATATGCTGACAAAGAGTATGTTTACGGCACTGAACCCAATACCTTTTTAGCCAAACATGCTGATAAATTAAATGGCCCGGTGTTATCTATCGCCGAAGGAGAAGGCAGAAATGCGGTTTTCCTCGCCACCGGCGGATTAGACGTACTCGGTGTAGACGGTTCTGAGGTGGGCCTCCAAAAAGCCCAACAATTGGCCCAATCAAAGGGCGTTAACATTCACACTGAAGTGGCGGATCTTGCTGAGTTTACGCCGAAAGAAAATCACTATGGGGCCATTATATCGATTTCTGCCCATCTGCCACCAGCCATTCGTCAACGACTATATCCCTTACTTGAGCGCAGCCTGAAACCTGGCGGGATCCTGCTGCTTGAAGCTTACTCTGAAGATCAATTGGGCAAAGAAACGGGCGGACCGAACAATATTGACATGCTTATGTCAAAACAGAAAATCGAAAACGAGTTTCCCAATTTACACCCCCTACTTTTACAGGAGCTGGATAGAGAAATACATGAAGGGAAATTTCATACGGGTATTGCGTCGGTTGTTCAGTTTATCGGTCAGAAAAAGCACAATAAATAAACTGGTTAGCCTCAAATCGTAAGAAAATAAGACGACAACGCATAGTCTTTTGATCCAAAGCAATATGCTTTTTACTGAGCGGTTTAGAATGTGGGCCACTGCCATTCCAAATAGCAGAGTTTCATTTCTAATCTCTCAGTGAGGACCATGTCATGAGCAACACATTTTATATTCCCGCCGTTAACATTATGGGCGAAAACGCCCTCAATGATGCCATTCAACAGATCGCGGATTACGGTTTTACCCAAGCTTTAATTGTCACCGATCCGGGGATGACACAACTGGGTGTTACCGCGCAGGTTCAAGGGTTATTAGATCAACAGAAAATCAAACATTATCTGTATGATGGCGTTCAACCCAACCCCACAGTAGAGAACGTCAATGCAGGCTTAGATGTATTGCACACCAATAAATGTGATTGTGTGATTTCTTTAGGCGGTGGCTCTGCCCACGATTGCGCCAAAGGCATTGCATTGGTTGCCACCAATGGCGGCCACATCAGTGATTACGAGGGTGTGGATGTCTCGAAAAAACCCCAACTGCCCCTGATCAGTATCAATACCACAGCGGGCACGGCGTCTGAGATGACCCGTTTTTGTATTATCACCGATCAAGAGCGCCATATAAAAATGGCCATTGTGGACCAAAACGTTACGCCCTTGTTATCAGTAAACGATCCTAGCCTGATGGCCGGTATGCCACCGTCTTTGACTGCGGCTACGGGGATGGATGCCCTCACCCATGCTGTTGAAGCTTATGTATCAACCGCAGCGGATCCCATTACCGATGCCTGTGCTATCAAAGCCATTGAACTCATTCGCGATAACCTTCATGAAGCGGTTCACAACGGCAGCAACATGCAAGCCCGTGAACAAATGGCCTATGCACAGTTCCTTGCCGGTATGGCATTTAACAATGCGTCACTAGGTTATGTCCATGCCATGGCCCATCAATTAGGCGGTTTCTATGACTTACCCCATGGCGTGTGTAACGCCGTGTTATTACCTCATGTAGAAGCCTTTAACGCCAAAGAAGCTGCGCCTCGACTTAAAGATGTGGCTAAAGCCCTGGGTGTGACGGTAGAAGCCTTATCTGATAAAGAAGGTGCCGAAGCGGCAATTGCAGCTATTCGCAAACTGTCTCAAAGCATTAATATTCCCTCTGGTTTAAAAGAGCTTGGCGCCAAAGAAGAAGACTTTGACACTTTAGCGGAAAATGCAATGCAGGATGCCTGTGGTTTAACCAACCCAATTCAGCCGACTCACGAGGAAGTGGTAGCGATATTTAAAGCCGCCATGTAATCAAATTTAATCGCTCTAACTACAAAAAACGCCACAGCCTATGCATTAGGTGGTGGCGTTTTTATTTGTGCTTGTTGCGCAGGCGCTTCACCTGCCGCAGCCCTATTTTTACCACCAATGCAGCCAGTAAGGCGTAAATTTACTTCGATTAATTTATTGCCCAATGTAATGATGTATGTGGCACACTTAGTTAATCTTTACTATGGCCTATCATCAAAATAAAAGAATGCGTTAAATTACGTAGATGGTGCTCGCTTTATCCCCATAGTGTCATGCGTCATTTGCAGGTAAGCTCCACTTACCACGGTGCCCGTTTTACACGATTAATAAACAAAAAACCCCACGCTCTTCAAATTCAGGAACCTCGCTTTCTATGCAAGCCAAAGCAAAAATATCTGCCCGTCGACGTACCTACAACAAACTGGTAGCCAACGAAACGATGGAAGACTTCGCACTGCGTTTTACCGCCTTTCGAGCTCGCAAATGGTCTTCGTCACGTATTGCAACGACGGCGTTGGGGATCGTGTCTTTTATGGTGCTTGAAGCCATAGGTGGCGCTATTACTTTAAATTACGGTTTTATTAATACGGCGTGGGCGATCTTGGCACTTATGGCGGTGATATTTATCACTGGCGCGCCCATTAGTTTTTACGCCGCCCGTTACGGCGTTGACATTGACCTATTAAGCCGCGGGGCTGGGTTTGGCTATATCGGCTCCACCGTTACGTCACTGGTCTATGCGTCATTCACGTTGGTATTCTTCGCCTTAGAAGCCGCCATTATGGCTATGGCCATCGAGCTGCTCCTAGATATTCCCTTGTATATTAGCTATGCCATCAGTGCGTTGATGGTCATGCCCCTGGTCACTCACGGAATGACTTATATCAGTCGTTTCCAGATGTTAACCCAGCCCATATGGATAGTGCTTCAACTTATCCCTTTGCTGTATGTATTTAATCATCCTGACTCAAGTTTGAACGATTGGATGAGCTTTAGCGGTGACGCCGGCGATCAAGGTCGAGACTTTGACATACTACTTTTTGGTGCCGCTTCTGCAGTATTGCTTTCGCTAGTTGCGCAAATTGGCGAACAAGTTGCTGTGTTACGCTTTTTACCACCTAAATCTCTGGCTTCCAACCCCGCAAAATGGTGGGTAGCGGTAATATTAGCAGGGCCGGGCTGGATCATTTTTGGCGCAGGGAAACTTTTTTTAGGATCGTTTTTAGCTTTTTTTGCCATCGAACAAGGGGTGTCCCGAGAACTAGCCAGCGATCCTGCCCACATGTATCAGTCTGCCTTTGGGTATTTGTTTAATAACACCACAATCAGCATCGCCATCGCTGCCACCTTTGTCATTCTATCCCAATTAAAATTCAATGTGGCCAATGCTTATGCAGGCTCATTGGCTTGGTCTAACGTTTTTAGCCGTATTACCCGCAATCACCCGGGCCGAGTGGTATGGATGATATTTAATATCTTAATTGCCTTGCTATTAATGGAGCTGGGACTCTATCAGACCGTTGAAAGCGTGTTACAAATATACTCGGTCTTGGTACTGTCTTGGCTCAGCTCCGTTGCTGCAGATTTGCTCATAAACAAATCTCTTGGACTGAGTCCACCAGGGATCGAATTTAAACGCTCTAAACTGTATGACATCAACCCCGTGGGAACCATTTCCATGTTTGTTGCCTCGGCGGCTGGGTTTAGCGCACACCTTGGCTTAATGGGGACCTTGATGCAGGCCATGAGCTCTTACGTCGCCTTTTTTATTCCCTTCATCTGCGCGCCCCTTGTTGCATGGCTCACCCAAGGACGGTTTTATCTGGTTGACAACCAGACCAACCACCCGCTTGTCGAGCACCAATATCCATGCTGCATCTGTGAAAATACTTTTGATAGAGAAGATATGAGTTTTTGCCCTGCCTACACTCAACCCATTTGTTCTCTTTGTTGTACCCTGGACACACGATGTGGTGATAAATGTCGTGAAAATGCCACCTTAACGGCGCAGATATTACAATTATTTAGTCGCTATCTTAATCTTCATACCCTTAGAAATCTTACTCCCCCCATACTTCCCACGCTGGCACTCACCACCTTATTAAGTGGTATTTCCGCAGCGATTTTATTTTTGATTTACTGCCAGATCCCCATGTCGACACCAGATTTACGGGCCGTTTTTGCTGCCACCTTGTCTAAAATATTCTTTTCCCTACTTATCATTGTTGGCGTAGTAAGTTGGTTATTTACCTTGGTTCGACTGAGTAACCAAGCCGCATTAAGCGAATTACGGGCCCAAACCAAAGCCCTAGCCCGAGAAGTTTCTGCCCATGAAAAAACCTCATTAGCTTATCAACTGGCTAAAGATGAGGCCGAATCCGCCAACAAAGCCAAGAGTCGGTATCTGGCAGGGTTAAGTCATGAACTGAGAACCCCCCTTAACGTGTTACTGGGCTATACCCAATTATTAGCCAGCGATGCCCGTCTTCCAGACAACGCCCGCACCTCATTGCAAATCATGAAGCGAAATGGTGAACACCTCGGCGATCTTATTGAAAGTGTACTGGAAGTATCCAAGCTGGAAGCTGGGCGATTGGCTGTTGATCGAGAAGAAATTCAACTTCCTCAGGTTATAGAACAACTGGTGGACATGTTCGAATCTCAAGCGGTATCTAAAGAATTACAATTTATCTGTACCCTTGAAACCCCCCTTCCCGATGTGGTGCTCGGCGATAAACAACGCCTGCGCCAGATACTCATTAACCTGCTATCCAATGCGGTGAAATTTACCCAAACGGGCTCTGTGTCTTTTCTTATTCGCTACCGAAACGAAGTGGCACAATTTATTGTCAAAGATACGGGGCCAGGTATTGCTCCTAAAGATCAGCAAACCGTGTTTAATCCCTTTGAACGGATTCAAGAACCTAACTCATCTATCCCCGGTACGGGATTGGGACTTACCATTTCCAGAGCCCTAGCTGAACTGATGGGCGGTGAAATAGAACTGATAAGTGAGATCGGTAAAGGCTGTCAATTTAAACTCAGCCTTATGTTACCTCGATTACGTTCGAGTCACCGTACGCCAGTGTTAAATGACAAGCTGATCTATGATTACCATGGTCCACGAAAAACCATTCTTTCAATAGATGATGAAGCAAGCCAACGTCAATTAGTGCAGGATATTCTGCGCTCTGTGGGGTTTGAGGTGCATACCGCAGCTTCTGTGGAACAAGGTCTGCAAATGCTGCGTAAAGATACAATAGATTTGCTGTTACTGGACTTAAAAATGCCAAATATCAGTGGCTGGCAAGGTGCCGAAATGGTCCGAAAAGAGGGGTACAAACTGCCCATTATTATTGTTTCAGCCAATGTACGAGACCTTGATGTTGAAAACAGTGCCCAGAAAAATCACAACGACTATTTAACCAAGCCCTTTGATATTGCCAGCTTGCTTAACAAAGTAGCTAATTGGTTAGATATTGAGTGGAAAGAACACAATAATAATGACGAAGCAGTGCCCGTTACCACCATGCCCAACAAGCCCAAGGCGGGACGGAATCAGTATCAAACCCTTAAGTCCATGGCAGAAATTGGCTATTTATCGGGCTTTATGACCAAGCTCAATGATATTGATAAGAACTTTCATCTGCCAACCCACACCCAAAAGGAACTCAAGCAGCTGGCCAGTCAAATTCAATTTAGAAAAGTCATAGAAAAATTAGATACTCTGATAAAAGAAAATGGTGGCACCTAAGGTATCGGCCTGTAATGGGCTTCCGGTATTGTCTAAAGGCAAAGGCTCGACTATTGTGTCGTCAAAGCACGGATTGCAATACCCGCCGCCGTGGTTCGATTTTCCACACCTAATTTGGCAAATACCTGCTCTAAGTGTTTGTTCACCGTACGGGCACCGATCTCGAGAATTTGTGCTATTTCTTTATTGGTTTTACCGTTAGATAACCAATACAGCACTTCTGATTCACGGGTGGTTAAGCTTAACTGAATACGAAGTTTTTCCTCGCCCGACACTTTTTCCACCGCTTCATTAATTCTAAAAGTACAATCGCCATTAACTCGGCGCGATACCAACGCAAGCTCACAGCTCCCACCGTCATACATCACCCCTTGAGCATGACTTTGTAACGCAACATCAGCCAAAATGTTTCTTACTGCCGGGATCATCACCTCATTAAACCAATCATCGGCTTGGGGAATATTAGACAGAAAATCATGGGTTTGGGGGGTTGCCCACAATAATTCGCCGCTTTTATTAACAGCAAAAAGATTCTGGCCTATAGAATCGAGAGCTTGTTGGGCACTGGATGTGATCTGCGCGTTGTTCGCGTGAATTTTTATCCGAGCTATTAATTCCTCGGGGTTGACCGGCTTAACGATGTAATCCACGCCACCGGCATTCAGCCCTTTTAAGGTGCTTTGGGAATCCGTCAACCCTGTCATAAATACCACAGGAATATGCTGTAACTCACGATTTTGTTTTAGGCGGGTGCAAGTCTCAAAGCCATCCAATTTAGGCATCATGGCGTCGAGTAAAATAATATCCGGGCGGATTTGTTCTGCTATGGTGATGGCCTGATTCCCTTCTAGGGCCACCAGGGTACTGATCCCTTCTTTTTCAAGAATATCGTTTATCAGGCTAAGTGAATCTGGTGAGTCATCGACAACTAAAACCGTATACATAGGCACTCAAAAATTGAACAGCGCGTTACTGTTTTATCCATTTGTCATCCCTACACCATACCGTAAATAAACACTATGGAGTATGGGGCATTTTACGTATTTCACGAGTTTGTTGTATTTCCTATGTTTAGCTTAGTGCAAAATAAGTTTTTAAAAAATAAAAAAGCCGAGACAGATGACTCATGTCTCGGCTGGTTTGTATTGATGAAAACCTTACATCAGATGATTAAAACGTATAAGTTACCTTGCCATACACGTAACGGCCGGTGAAGCCGAATGGCGAGAAGCCTGAGTAAGGGAAAATGGTCGAGAAGGTTGTCACCTCGTCGACCAGATTACGGGTCGCTTCAGGATAAACATCAAAGAGGTTGTTGGCACCAACAGATAAGGATAAGCCGTCAATTAGCGCTACCCGTAGATCCAAATCGGTGATCCATTCAGCCGGTACGATTTCATTGCGCGCTTCAATGGAGGAAGGATCTTCCACTTCTCCATATCGAGTGGTACGCAAAGTGGTGGTATAACGATCGTATGACCAGGTTACCCCAAGGTTAATCTTGTTATCCGGTGAACTGGTTTCAAATCGACGTAATTCCACATCATCAAATAAGTTACTTTGGTCAACCCCTGCTTCTGCCAAAATAGCTGGTGCATCGATGATGTCTGTCACTTCGTTGTCGTTGAAGTTAATCCCTGCATTAAAGTTAAACGCACCATATTCCTGGGTACGTAAGGTGTAAGTTGAAACAATATCCACACCTTGTGTACGAGAATCGATGGCATTTAAGAAAAAGCGAGCACTGGTAGCACCGGTGCCAGCAAGAAGTTCCTCAATGGCATCACCAGATAAGTTGTTGGACAACACGATGCGATCATCAATATCAATGCGATAGAAATCTACCGTCAGGTTGAAATCCGCATTCGGCGAGTAAGTAAAACCGGCACTGTAGTTATTTGATTCTTCCGCATCCAGACCAGGGCTACCTAATGCCAGGGCAACGTCACTAGAAGGCGCAAAAGTACCGGTTTCAACCGGCTCACCGTCGGAACCAAAGACGGTGGCAATAGACGTAAAATATTGCTGTTGTAACGACGGAGCTCTAAAGCCTGTGGACACAGACGCCCGCAGCGCAAATTCTTCGGTTAAAGTCACCCGATGGGACATTTTCCAATTAAAGGTACTGCCAAAGTCAGAATAATCTTCAAACCGGCCTGCCACAGCCACGTTCCAGTTCTCCAGTACATCGGCTTCTAAGTCCACGTAAAGGCTGTAATTGTGACGGGTGTTTTTACCTGCAGATTCTGGGGTAAAACCAGGGAAAACCTGGGATCCCGCAGCCCCTAAGTCATCGTCTTCGTCTTCTCTGACGGCGCCGCCTAAACCATAATCGCCTTGAATATAGGAGCTCTCTTCACCCGCTACGATTTCATAACCTTCGTGACGATATTCTGCCCCCATGGCAAAGTTCATATCGCTGTAGAAAATTCCGGTGTCCACCAAACGGGAGGCATCAGCATTCACCACTGTCATTTCATATTTTAATTCACCGGCATCAAAGCTCGTTGGGCTATCGGCACCCAAAGAGGTATTGAGGCTGTTAACCACGCTGTATTCCAGCGCATTTTGACCGTGGGTTATAGAAATATCGTAATTCCAAACATCGCCATACCCTTTTAAGCCGGTAAGTACCGACATATCGGCAATATCCGTTTTGATATAAGGTAAGAAGCCGTCAGGATAAATAGACAATATGTTTCTGTCGTCTTTAGGAAGACGATAAAAACCACCGCCTAGAGAGTTTCGTTTACTCGCCCCTGCTGTTGCATAAAATTCAGTACTGTCGCTTACCGCTTTACCCGCATTAACAAACAGTGCGAAGTCTTCGACTTCACCGTTACCGTACACATGGTTATACCGGTTAACTGTCAATTCTCTGGGATCCAGATCGCCATTTTCATCACGATCATAAAATTCCCGACTATCAAAGTCGGCGCGGTTTGCTTCACCCCGATCACGGTACTCAGCAGACACATTCACAAAACCGTCATCGCCCCATTCAAACCCGATATTGCCACGCAAGGTTAGTGTTTGGCCATCGGTGAGCTCGCGATCAGAGCCGGTTTCAAAAGCAAGATCGCCATTATCATCAATGCTTACGCCTTTTAAGTCTGGCACGCCATCCATAGTGGTAACGTTTGCGCCATAAGTGGCAGACACTTCGCCGCCTTCGCTGGCATCTTTAAGTACGATGTTAATGACCCCGGCGATGGCATCAGAACCATACTGCGCCGCCGCACCATCACGAAGCACTTCAATGCGCTTGATAGCATTGGCAGGGATCGCATTGAGATCCACTGCAGATGAACCCCGTCCCACTGAACCATTTAGGTTCACCAGCGCACTGGTATGACGACGCTTACCGTTAATCAACACCAAGGTATGATCGGGGGCTAAGCCACGTAATTGCGCCGGACGCACATGGTCCGTACCGTCGGTTACAGAAGGCTGAGGAAAGTTAAAGCTAGGCAGCAGCGAATTGAGGATCATATTGGTTTCGGTCAAACCCGTTGCCTGAATAGATGAGGCATCAATAATATCGATAGGTACGGGTGAATCGTTTACCGTGCGTCCCACGCGGCGGGAACCAACAACCTGAATTTTTTCCAAATCGTCATCGGCAATGGCCGTTGAATCTGTCTGAGAAAACGCGGAAGAAGACACAAATGAGAGCGGAAGGCCAATAACAGCGGCCGCAATCAATGACAGTTTAAATGCGGAATTTTTGCATTTGTCGTGTTGCATGAGAATGTTCCTGAGTGATTTAAGTGTTTTTATCTTTTTTGTCGGATTGTTTTCACCACAATCTGACTAATAGCTTGTCTTTTCTGGCGTTAAGCTACTGATATAAAGCCCTTTATAGGGTTTGTTATTATTTTGATATTGCAGCCTTGACTGACTGTCTGGTCAACAGTAAATCACAAAGTATTAGACGTCTACAAGTCTAAAATTTAATTACTTATTACATTCTTTAGCCTTCTTATACGGCTTCCCGCGTTTAATTTACCTGCCAATATCTACAAAATAGGACCTGCTGTACCTTAAATAGACGTTCCTTTTATAGACTTTTTCCCTTCCTCGGATCCTTTGTTATAGTCATCATTCATTACAATGACTTCTCTGTATTTTTCCATGTGATAGGGTTGGCATGAGGCGTTTTAATGGAAATGGCGATGACCGATACCCGATTGGCTAAAAAAATAGCTTTTCAAATACTTACTCATTTTGATAAAAGTTACCGCTGGTTTACCCGCATCACGCGAGGAGCGCAGCAACGGTTTGAAAACGGCGAATGGAGCGCAACGCAGCAAGCGTCCACAGACCGCATTAATATTTATGAAACCTGTGTGTCAAAAGCCACCGCCGACATTTACCATCAGGTTGAAATCCACCAGCAAAATCCCGCATTTTGGCGAGCCATGAAAGACGCTTACAGTTTATTGCTTGGTGCCCATCCCCAATTTGAACTAGCAGAAACCTTTTATAACTCCATCATTGGTCGACTATTTCGTCACAAGTCTATCGATAACAGCGTGATGTTTGTGTTGCCCAGTCGCTGTTTCTTGCCCGGCCGGGATCGGGACAAGGTGGTGAATCGGTTTGACACCAATCACACCGTTGCCCAAATGTACGCGGCCATTTTCGAAATATATCGCTTTAAAGCTCCCTTTGAAGATAAAGCCCGAGACATGGCGCACTTAGAAACCGCCTTACGGCGCCGCTTAAACACACAGCAACTTGCCCGTGTTTATAGTGTAGAGATGTTAAAACCGGTGTTTTATCGGGGGAAATCGGCCTATTTAATTGGGCGCATTTGCATGCCCGATGAAACGTTACCGTTCGTCATTTCCCTGCATACCAACGAAAACAATGCCATATACATCGATGCATTACTGACTGAGCGAAAAGATCTATCGGTGATTTTTGGTTTTGCCCGTAGTTATTTTATGGCTGATACCCAACACCCAGTGGAAGTGGCGTCCTTTTTACAGGAACTCATGCCGAACAAGAAACACTTCGAACTGTATATGTCTCTTGGTCACCACAAACACGGGAAAACCGTTTTTTATCGAAATTTTCTGGAGCATTTGGACAATAGTAGTGATCAATTTGAGCGAGCACCCGGTATTCGTGGTCTGGTGATGATGGTGTTTCATCTTCCTTCCTACGGCGTGGTGTTTAAAATCATTAAGGATGCCTTTGCCGAAAGTAAAAAGATCACCCGCCAGCATGTGAAGGATTGCTACAAACTGGTCAAGATGTCTGATCGTGTGGGGCGAATGGCCGATACCCACGAGTATGTTAACTTCCGCTTTCCCTTAGATCGAATTGCCCCCGAGCTGTTGCAGGAATTAAAAGAAACCTGCGCATCCAGTTTAGTGATCACCGACGACGCGTTGATCATCAAGCACCTGTATATTGAACGCAAGATGACACCACTCAATCTGTATCTTCAACAAGAAACGGATGCCGATAAAATACGCAACGCCATCGATGAACTGGGCCTGTGTATAAAACAAATTGCTTTAGCGAATATTTTCCCCGGCGATATGCTGCACAAAAACTTTGGCATTACCCGTCATGGCCGGATTATTTTTTATGATTATGACGAAATTTGCCTGATGAAAGAGCGCAATTTCCGCGCCTTGCCGAAATCCGATGATCCCTATGCCCTTGATACCCTGTCAGTGGCGCCCAATGATGTGTTTCCCGAACAATTCGAACACTTTATTGTGGGTAAAAAGCAATTCAAAGACATACTCAAAGAACTCCATGGCGATCTGATGACACCAGAATATTGGAAGTCGGTACAGCATATCGCGGCAAAAGGCGAGATAACGGATTTCACGCCCTACAATCCGGATAAGCGCTTTGCTCGCCCTACAAAAAATTAAGCAGGTAAGATAATTGTAAAGCATCGGCGCTTTTTACAAAGAATGTGATCATTTTTCAGCCCCATTACCGTACCTAAGCATTAGGAAAATTGGTTCCACTGCTTAATTACATTGAGGTAACAGAGCTGTCATTATGAAAGTACTAATTGTTGAAGACGATCAAACCGTTGCGACTTACCTGAGCGCTGCTCTGCAAACCGCTGGGCACAACACTTGTGTAAAAGGTGATGGTAAAAACGCCTTGGCGCTGGCCCTCAAAGCGCAATTCGATTTGGTCATTATTAACATGAAGCTACCGGAAATAGACGGGCTAACGGTGCTTGAACATATTCGAAAGGAAAATAAAGCGCTTCCGGTGTTATTGCTTGGCTCAGCCCCACCTTCGGATGAAAATCTCTTACATTTGTATTCTGATACCACTGATTACCTTTGTCAGCCCGTTGGCAGTAAAGATCTACTGATCACCATAGACCAGTTGTTACAGCGCAGTGCAAGTTCGGCCCGTGAAAATACCTTGAGGGTGGGCGATCTCACGTTAGATTTGCAGCAACGAAAAGTGACCCGGGGCGGCACAGAATTAGCCCTGCAGGCAAAAGAATTTCAACTTTTAGAGTGCCTGCTTCGAAATCGTGGCCAGGTGGTATCCCGAAGCATGTTGTTAGAGCGGGTGTGGAATTATCACTTTGACCCCCAAACCAACCTCATTGATGTGCATATCAGCCGCTTGCGTCAAAAAGTGGATCGCACCTTTAACATCCCCCTTATCGAAACAGTGCGAGGCACCGGGTATCGCATCATAGACACCCCTGATCAATAGCTAAAGAGCCGTCATGGACTTATCATGGTGACCCATTGGAGGTTATTAATGTACCTTCATGTCGATAAAATCGACCGTTGAATGTCATAATAGTCTTATGCCGTTTTCGCCCATTAAAGAGCCAATATATCCATGCTGTCAGCCTCTGCACTTAATCTAACCCTACCCTCTCCTGTGATGCCTTTTTCTCCTGATTGGCCCGGCGCCGACAAGGTCACCTTGCATATTAAACGTGACGATCTCATTCATCCGATTATTTCCGGCAACAAATGGCGCAAATTAAAATATACCTTTAATCAGTTACCCGCGAACTGTAACCATATCATCAGCTTTGGCGGTGGCTATTCCAATCATCTTCATGCCTGCGCCTATTTGTGCATGCGCAACCAGCTCACCATGACGGCTATTGTGCGGGGGAACTATTCCCACGGGTTGACGCCCATGCTCAAGGATCTTCGAGCTTGGGGCACCCACATCCAGTTTGTGGACAAACTCACCTACCAAAAACGTGCCGATGCTGATTATCTTTCCCACTTACAGCAGTGCTATCCTACTGCCTATATTGTGCCGGAAGGTGGTAGCCATGCACCGGCAATAAAAGGGGTGGCTGAGCTACTGCAAGAAACCCCTCATCCCTTCGATCATGTCCTGGCTCCTGTGGGCAGCGGTGCCACACTGGCGGGGTTAATTACCGCACTGAAACCACAACAAAGCGCAACGGGTATTGCCGTGTTAAAAGGTCAGGGGTATCTTGAAGATCTGGTTAGTCAGTTGCTGCCATCGGACTGCACAAATACCCATTGGCGCATAGAACATCAGTTTCATGGGGGCGGCTACGCAAAAGCGTCAGCGCCACTCACAGCATTTTGTCAGACATTTACAACACGCTACAAGATCCCTATTGAACCTGTTTATTCAGGAAAACTAATGTATGCCGTGAAACAAATGCTTCAAGATGGATATTTTGCAAACAAAAGCCGTATACTGTTACTTCATACCGGTGGTATGCAAGGAGCAAGACAGAGTTGATCTACCCGTGTTTTTTTCCCGTTACAATAAAATAGGCGATGAACCTCGTCTCTGATGGTTTCTTTTTAGGGGACATGCTTTGATTACTAATCCACAAAACCTGCCTGAACCTTTGCAGTTGTTGGTGGGCCGGTCACTGAATTTGTGTGAGCTTTTGCTTCCGCACTGCAGTGCACTCTATCCTTTTGCCGCCATTTATGAAGAGGGGCGCATCGGCTGTTTATTTGCCGATGATCACAGTGGTGAGCAAAACGAGAGCTACCTTATCGAACAACTGCAATGGCGCATCATAGATACCACCACGGATACCCAAAGTTACAGCGTATTAGTTTATGCCGCCACCGTCACCACCGACAGACATAAACAGCTTAATGCCATTGCCATTAATGCCTCTGATCCCAAGGGCGAAGAAACCATGCTGCTGTATCCCTATTTTCGGGTAGGCAAAAAAATCGTGGTGTCTCCCCCTATTCCGGGTTAAATTTTCATCTTTAACCTACAACTTTGCTTGCCAAAATGCTGATCTCTGCTAGCATTCAGCCAAAATTTACCTAACGGTTCGGAATCAAAAACTATGTCTCGCGTTCTCATAATTGGTGCCGGCGGTGTGGCCGCTGTCACAGTGAAAAAATGTGCTCGTTTACCCGAGTATTTTGACGAAATCTATCTTGCTAGCAGAACCATTTCAAAATGCGAAGCGTTACAGCAAGAAGTCGGTGCAGATCGGGTCAAAGCCGTCTATGCCGTAGACGCTGACGATGCCAGCGCTGTGGAAAAACTGATTAACGATGTTACCCCTGATCTGGTCATCAACCTAGCCCTGCCATATCAGGATCTTCCTATTATGGATGCCTGTCTGGCCACCAAAACCGACTATCTGGATACGGCAAACTACGAGCCAAAAGATGTGGCAAAGTTTGAGTACAGCTGGCAATGGGCTTACCAAAATAAATTTAAAGACGCCGGTATCATGGCATTACTCGGTTCAGGCTTTGATCCGGGCGTCACCAATGTGTATACCGCGTATGCGGCAAAACATTATTTCGACGAAATTCATTACTTGGATATTGTTGACTGCAATGGCGGTGATCACGGTCAGGCCTTTGCAACTAACTTCAACCCTGAAATCAATATTCGTGAAATTACCCAGCGTGGCCGCTATTGGGAAAATGGCGAATGGAAAGAAACCGATCCCTTAAGTGTGCGCGAAGATCTGGATTATCAGAATATCGGCGTACGGGCTTCTTATTTAATGTTTCACGAAGAACTCGAATCCATAGTAAAACATTTCCCAACCATTAAGCGCGCCCGTTTCTGGATGACCTTTGGTGATGCCTATCTAAATCACCTTAAGGTGTTGGAAGGTATTGGCATGACCAGCATTAAACCGGTGGAGTTTCAGGGACAAAAAATCGTTCCTTTAGAGTTCTTAAAGGCGGTATTGCCAAACCCAGGCTCTCTGGCCGAAGGCTATACAGGCATGACTTGTATCGGCACATACATTACCGGAATCAAGGACGGAAAAGAGAAAACCATCTTTATTTACAACAACTGCGATCATGCAATATGTAATGAAGAAGTGGGCGCTCAGGCCGTCTCTTACACCACAGGTGTACCCGCCATGATTGGGGCGATGATGATGCTGCAAGGTAAATGGAAAGCGCCAGGTGTGTGGAATATGGAACAATTCGATCCTGATCCCTTTATGGATGAACTCAATAAACACGGTTTGCCATGGCACGTGCTTGAATGCGACCAAAGCCCTTTTAAACGCTAAGCGGAGACGTAAAGGTTGACTGATTTAACACGGCGTCGCGATATCCCTTCTCCTTGTTACGTATTGGAAGAAGAAAAGCTGATCCACAATTTAACCTTGATGAAACGGGTACAGGACGAATCTGGCGTGCGCATTATTCTTGCGCTTAAAGGATTTTCCATGTGGTCCAGTTTTAATATCATTAAACCTTACCTGCATGGCGCCACTGCCAGTTCGGTTTGGGAAGCCAAGCTAGCGGCCAAAATGGGTAAGGAGGTGCATGCCTACGCGCCCGCCTATAAAGATAAAGACATTGCCGAGTTAAAGCATCTGGTCAACCATATTTCTTTTAATAGCATTAATCAGTGGCACCAGCACCGCGAAGCGTTAGCGGGGATCTCCATGGGGTTGCGTATCAACCCGGAGCATCAGGAAGCGGAAACGCCCCTGTATGATCCGGCTGCGCCAGGTTCCCGTCTAGGGATCCGTGCCAGTGAACTGGCATCAGTGGATCTCACCGGCATAGAAGGTTTGCACTGCCACAATTTGTGCGAATGTGACTCCTATGCCACCGCCCGCACCCTTGAGGCCATTGAAGCGCGTTTTGGTCAGTACCTGCCACACATGAAATGGTTAAATTTAGGTGGCGGCCACCTAATGACGCGGCAAGGCTACGATGTACAACATCTCATCACCACATTGACCCAATTTAAGGCCCGCTATCCCCATTTAGACGTGATCCTCGAACCCGGTTCTGCCGTGGCTTGGGATACCGGCCCCCTCATCGCCGAAGTGGTGGACATCGTGGAGAATGAAGGCAAGATTGCGATTTTAGATATCTCAGCCACAGCTCACATGCCAGATGTACTGGAAATGCCTTATCGCCCAGCAGTTTTGCATGCGGGCATGGCCGATGAAAAGGCCTATAACTACCGATTAGGCGGCAATTCTTGTCTCGCCGGTGACGTCATCGATGTCTACTCATTTGATACGCCCCTGCAACCTGGCCACCGCTTGCAGTTTGAAGACATGATGCACTACACCATGGTGAAAACCACCTTTTTTAATGGTGTAGAACATCCAAGTATTGGGATATTACGAAAAAACGGTGATTTCGAATTGATTCGTCAATTCACCTTTGATGATTTTGCAGGGCGTTTATCTTAGGCGCCCTTAGATCACACAGCTGCCACGGCATATGCCCGTATCACCTACACGCCCATCTAACAGCAACTCACCATCGAGGATGATTTTAAAGGTCGTCCCCTCCGGTGCACTGATGTTGTATTCCAAACCGTACATGTGATCTTCTTTAACATGTACAAGGGTTTCTTTTTTAGGATAGACCAAATCATAAACGCCATCGTCGTTACTCTCAGCAACAACATCCAGCATCCAGGTACCTTTGGCGATTTCTATGGAAAGCTGTTTTTCTAACACAGATATTCCTTAAATTACGAACTAATACAAACTTGAGGCCCGAACACAGCACACCTTGCTCGTGTTTAGGGCGCTAGCTGGATTCAGTATGTTCAAGCCCCGCCTGATATAAGGTATTTTTCTTTAACGAATAATGTTCCGCCACGATTGCAGCGGCTTTTTTCAATGGTAACGCGGCTTTTAATGTAATCAACAGATCCATGGCTTCTGCAGGTACGGCTTTTTCTTCCCCTTTTACCCCAGATATCATAAGCACAAATTCACCTTTTTGTCTCACCGGATCCTCGGCTAACCATGCCATGACTTCTGTGGCGGTGCCATCAACGTAAGTTTCAAAGGTTTTCGTCAATTCCTTTGCAATAACAATATGTCGCCCCTCACCCAAGGTATCACAGATATCACTTACGGTACCCAGTATACGGCGCGGTGCTTCATAAAAGACCGTGGTATATTCCCGTTCTTTTAATGGCAACAACACTTGTTTTCTGGCGCCGGTTTTAGGCGGCAAAAAACCTTCAAAAATGAATTTATCCGTTGCCAAACCCGACGCACTTAACGCTGTGACAAAAGCACAGGGGCCGGGCAAGGCCACTATGTTAATCCCTTCTTCCCGACAACGGCGCACCAAAACAAACCCAGGATCACTGATAAGCGGTGTACCGGCATCACTCACCAAGGCAATACTTTCACCGTCTTTAAGACGCTGACAAAGCATGGCGGTACGCTTACTCTCATTGTGTTCATGCAACGATAATGCCCGGGTATTAATCGAAAAATGTTGTAACAAACGTTGAGTATGACGGGTATCTTCCGCCGCAATCCAACTGACGCTTTTCAGTGTTTCAATAGCGCGACTGGACATGTCATCAAGATTACCGATTGGGGTTGGCACAATAAAAAGTGTCGCTGTCTCGACCATTAATTCATATCCTTCAAAAAATCATCCCATTGTGAGGTATTATCACTGTCATACTCAATGTCGATGTTGACTTGGCACATAGCCGTCGATGCATAAATCGAGTGTACCATGACACACGTACAGTTTAACGACGCAAGCGTAGATTTTCTGCCTGTATTCGTTAAACTGACCAAGTCTGACCGTAAAAGGAATCCTTTGTGAATTTGTCTGTTTTTATTTCACCTGTTGCTAGGTTAAGTTTAGTAACAATAACACTGTTAATTACTGGGTGTGGAACCACACCTAAACCCACTGAGATAAGCAAACCTCAGCCGGTAAAACAGCAAGAAATAACGGTGCCCGTCACAACGACGCCCGAGGCGTTAGTGGAAAAAGCCCAAAGTGTATGGCAAAGCGAACGCAATGAACTTAAACGGAATGACTATTTGCTGGATGCCGCCCAACTCTACTTGGAACAAGAAAACCCGATTCGCGCCCAGCAACTCCTGTTTGCGCTAAAAAAATCCTCTTTGTCAGCAGCGCAGACCCAACGCTTGGATCTGTATATTGTGCAGTCTTATTTGCACGATCCTAATGCCGATGACGAAACCTTATTGAGTCTGCTTAGTCCGTTGGCCGAGAATGATAAAATTAAGCAACAGCAACTCGAAGCGCAAGAAACCCTTTATGTGCGCCAACAGCAATGGCTGGCCGCGGCCAATACCCTTATCGCGCGAGATAATGACGATAGCGAAGCCAGCAAACAGATTTGGGCCTGGGTCAATAAAGCCGATGCGCAACAGCGTCAGGCGGCAGAACAGCAATTTCCAGCCTTAGAGCCCTATCTTGCGCTGTATAACATTGCCCAAACTTCTGGGCTAGACAAAGTACGTTTCCAACAACAAATCGATACCTTTAAACATGTTTATCGAGGCCATCCCTTGGTGGAAAACCTGCCTGAGGATATCCAATCTCGCATCACCTTAGCGGATAAAACCCCAGATGACATTCTGGTTCTGTTACCCCTAAGTGGCAAACTCGGCGATACGGGGCGCACCATCAAAGCGGGCATGTTAGCCGCCTATTATCAAAAGCTGGCAGAGCAACCCCTGCAACACCCCACGACGCTGACCTTTTTCGATACCGTTGGCAAGGACACCAACGCTCTGGTTGAGGCTATCTCAGGATATCAATGGATCATCGGCCCACTGTTAAAAGAAAATGTGGATGCCATTGCCCCTTATGTTCCCCCAACGACCACCTTTCTGGCATTAAATCGTAGTGATACCAATGAAGATGTGAGCTCACAACCAACACAGCTCAACCTCAATCACTACAATATCAAAGATACGGTCATGGCGGCCAATCCGGCCCCATCAAGCACCGCCGTCAAGGCCCATGCCTTTTATGCCTTGGCACCGGAAGACGAAGCCCGGCAACTGGCCCAATATATTTTCCATCAGGGTTTTGCTACCCCCATTGTGGTGTCAGCACAAAACAGTATTAACCAACGAATGAAAGACGCTTTTGACGCCCAGTGGCAAGCTCTCAATGCCCACAGAGCGCACACCGACAAGGTGAAACTGGTAACCGTGGATTTCACTGATAGCAACAGCTTAAAAACCGGTATTACAGAAGCGTTAGGCGTGGCCCAAAGCCGTGAGCGCATTCGTCAAATCGAATACATGCAAAATGAAAAGTTATATAACGTGCCCCGCAATCGCCGGGATGTAGATGCCATTATCGTGTTTGCGTCACCGGCGCAAACCGAATTACTCAATCCAATGGTGGAAGCCAGTTTAAGCCCCTTTAATGGTAAAACCGTGCCGGTTTTTGCGACCTCCCGCTCCATCGCCTACGACGATACGAAAAATCAGTGGCGCGATCTGCAAAATGTACGTTTCCTGGATATGCCCTGGATGATGCCAGACAATCAATGGACAGACTTTAAAGCGTCGGTGGATAATTTATGGCCAAGACGCAATACCCAGATGTCCCGTATGTTTGCCTTTGGTGTTGATGCCTACAATTTATTGCCCACTGTGCCGGTTTTAATGACCTTATCCCAAACAGAGTTTCAAGCCTTAACCGGTACCTTGCATATCGATAAACAGGGGAACATTGTTCGCAAACTGCCCCAGGCGGTGATCCACAATCAAAGCGTGCGTCCGGTTACCTTAACCCAAAACACCCACACGCCTTCGCCATTGTAGGAGCCAGCAATGGGAGCAACGGCCAAGGAAATAGGCAATCAAGCAGAATTGCGAGCAAAGCACTATTTGCAAGGGCAAGGACTGAGTTTTCATTGTGCCAATTACACCGCCAAAACAGGAGAATTGGATCTTGTTATGCGAAATGCCGAGACCTGGGTGTGTGTAGAAGTAAAATTTCGTGAAGATGATGGCTTTGGTCGGGCGGTGGATTTTGTCACCCCCGCCAAACTCAGCAAAGTCCGCCGTACCTTCGAGCATTTTCTTATGGCTCAAGGTCTTAACCCATTACACACACGGATGCGTATAGATGTGGTAGCATTAGACTCAGACCAATTAACATGGTTGAAAAACGTTTAATTAGCCCATGTCATAACCAGTAAATTACAATGATAGAAAAAATCAAAGCGAACTTCACCGAAAGTATTCAGACCAAAATCGCCGCCATTGAGATATTGCCTGAAAGTATTGAGAAAGCGGCGTATATGATGGTGGAAGCACTTATTCGCGGCAATAAGATTTTGTCTTGCGGCAACGGAGGTTCTGCAGCAGAAGCCCAGCGTTTTTCATCGGAATTGCTCAATCGTTTTGAACGGGATCGGCCCAGTTTGCCTGCAATTGCGTTAACCACCGATACCTCAACTATTACCTCCATTGCCAACGATGCCAGTTTTGACGATGTATTTGCCAAGCAGGTTCGCGCCTTTGGTCAACCCGGTGATATTTTACTTGCCATTTCCAGTAGTGGAAACTCCCGCAATATCATTGCCGCGGTAGAAGCCGCCTTGTCCCGAGACATGACGATTGTGGCATTAACCGGCAAAGATGGTGGTGAAATGGCAGGCTTCCTCAGCGAACATGATGTGGAAATTCGTGTACCGTCTAACCGTACAGCGCGAATACAAGAAGCTCATCTACTTGTTATTCACAATTTATGCGAATGTATTGATGATAGCCTTTTTCCAGCAGATCATGGAGATGACTTCCCGTTATGATAAACAAGAAACACGCCCTTTCTGTGTTCATTGCTGTTGTTGCGCTGATTAATTTGAATGGCTGTGCGTTGGTGGCGGTGGGTGCCGCAGGCGCACTAACCGCAAAAGTTGCCAAAGATCGTCGTACCGTGGGTACGCAGCTTGATGATCAAACAGCAGAAGGCCAGGTTGCCTATCAATGGTCAAAAAGTGATGCCCTCAAAAAAAGCGCAAACTTAGAAATTGATGTTTACAATGGCGTTGCCCTCATAACCGGTCAAGCCCCTAGCCAAGCATTAATTGACGAGGCTGTCGCTGCAGTTGAAAAAGTTGACTACATCACCAAAATACACAACCAACTCAGACTGAAAATGCCCATTGACGCAAGTGCTCAAGCAACGGATATCTGGCTGGCATCTAAAGTCAAAACCAACCTGGTAGCGGATGAGCGTGTTCCCTCACTACAGGTGAAAGTGATTGTTCAGGATAGTGAGGTGTTTCTGATGGGACGGGTAACCAATCAAGAAGGCACGTACGCGGTAGAAATAGCGCGGAATATCAACGGTGTAAAGCGGGTGATCAGAGCCTTTGAGATCATATAGACAACCTCCTTAGATTATCCTTTACCACCTTGTAACACACAGTACGTATACAATATAAAGAGTCCCATGATTAAACTTCATCGGCGCACGGCCATCACCTTGTTGGTTGCCGCCACATTATTTATGGAAATCCTGGATGCAACGGTAATCAGTACCGCATTACCTATTATTGCCCGGGATTTTGATGTCGCCGCCGCCCACTTATCCGTCGGTATTTCGGCCTACCTTGTGGCCGTAACGGTATTTATTCCAATCAGCGGCTGGGCCGCAGACAGATTCGGCTCGAAGAACCTCTTTTGCGCCGCGATATGTGTATTTGTGATTGCCTCAGTATGTTGTGCGGCCAGCGCCAATTTATACACATTTACCGCATCACGGGTTTTACAAGGCATAGGTG
>NZ_JBAHZB010000219.1:0-1440 GCF_036697315.1 Alteromonas sp. 14N.309.X.WAT.G.H12 | reverse complement strand
GGACCAGGTATCCAATAACATGGGCGCTAATGGTGTATCGGGTAAATCACCACTTAGCATATAGTGCTGTTCAACGTCGGTTTTATCTTGGCCCATCAGGTTTGCGCTGGTAAAGGCTTTAAGGATCTTGTAACGCAATAGGTGATTTTCACTGAACGGCTCTGCATCTGACAGCACCGGTTGATTATTTTCTAGATAGACCGACAACTTTTGATTGGCATAGGTCTTAAGGGGATGGCTAAACCCCCGGGCTAAAGTATCCACATTTAATGTGCCTGTTATTTCCGATACGGTTTCAGGCAATTGGGGCGATGTAACCACAGACTGATGATGCAGACCATTGGCTAGCCGGAACCAACCGGGATCAAAGCCCACTAAATCGCCGCTATAATTGGCGGGACTAAAAGGGTGTAAGGGCAAGGTTCTGACAAAAGGCTGTTGAACGTTATAAGCGCGATACAACACGTCTAACAGTTCCGATAGCACTAAACTGGGCTGGCGAGGTTTGTTGTCTTTACTGCTGTTGCCTTGATAACTTAAGTACACATAGTATCTGGCGGAGATCAGGGCTTCTAAAAACAGGTATCTGTCTTCTAACCGACGGGAACGGTCTCCCAGCTTGCGCGGCGTTCGGGCCATCAAATCTAAACTAATGGGCGAGGACTGTCGCGGGAACTCACCATCATTGAGTCCTAAAATACACACCACTTTAAAGGGAATGCTCCGCATTGGCATCATTGAGCAAAAGGTCACCTGACCAGTCATAAAGTGGTTTGCCGCATCCGGCGTACTAAAAATACGCACTAGAACAGCGCGCACCTGGGCCAACGTGAGTTCATGTTCAAAGCCCGCCTGTTCGCAATGAACTACCAGATCTGCCGTAGCGCGGGAAATCGCCTCCCAACTTCCCTGATCTTCTTGCGCAGGTTCAAAACAAGCCTGACGCATTTCATCAAGAAATTGATGCCATTGTGTGGCGGTACGTTTTTTATTTAGCGACGAGGCAAAAACAGACAATTGTTCGAGCAGCTGGATCAGTCGGCCTAGCAAGACGGTATGTTGCCCCTCCACGTCGGGCACGGTTAACACATCTTCATCAATTTGCGGTCTATCGCTAAGCACCATTCCGCGAAGTAAGCGCTTTAATCCCCACGCCCAGGTATAGGTTTCTAAGGCAGGCTGTCCTAACAAGGTCGATTTGTGCTGTTGATCCCGCCCCCAATGCACATGGGATTGCTCAAGCCAGTGACTGATAATATCCAAATCACCTTCGGCAATACCAAATTTACGCTGAACCGGTGGTAAACGCAGATAGTCGATAATGCCGCTGACTTCAAAACGACTGTCCGGCAGGCTAAGTAATTCCATAAACGCCGCAATGACAGGTTCGGCATCTAATGGGGCGCGGTCTGCAATAGAACAAGGGATACGCACCGTATC
>NZ_JBAHZB010000218.1:0-1476 GCF_036697315.1 Alteromonas sp. 14N.309.X.WAT.G.H12 | reverse complement strand
GCAATCATGGCCACCACCATATAAGTTAACACCGGTCCTGCCACTGTGCTAATAGCATATCCCCACGCGGAAAACAGGTACGTGGTGTCATAGGTTTGATCCCGAGACATAGTAAACATACTTTTCATCATACCGAAAACGGCTTTGGCGATAGTCCCGCCAACCACAAGGAACATGATGCCGCTTACCACCAAAACTAAGGTGGTGGACAGCTCTTTTGAACGGGCGAGCTGACCCTTTTTTCGCGCCTCATCCAGCTTTTTCCCCGTGGGGTCTTCTGTCTTTTCCTGTTCATCAGCCATGTTTGTTCACCTTAACTGGGACAAATCAGCAGCAATTCACACATAAACTGCTGAGCACGCTGCCATTGGGTGGCAAAATGAGAAGTAAAGTTATCCAGTGTGATCCAGATAATAATCAGCCCCATGATCTGGGCAATGGAGAAACCAATACTGAAAATATTCAACTGTGGAGCCGCTTTTGTCATCACGCCAAAGGCAAGGTTCACGATAAGTAGTGAAACAATGGGGGCTAACGACAAGGTGATGGCCGACACAAACATCCAGGAGCCCCAATGGGCAATGTCTCTGAACTGTTCAGCAGTAAACCAAGCTTCCCCCACAGGAAAGGCATCAAAACTTAGGGTGATCATTTGGATCATGGCTAAATGGCCGTCCATGGTCCAAAACAGCAAGGTGGCTAAAATCAAATAAAACTGACCCACTGCCGGTACATTAATGCCATTGACCGGATCCACGATGGACGCAAAGCCCAATCCTGTTTGCATGGCAACAATTTGGCCGGCCAACACAAAGGTATTGAGTACCATCATAGAGATAAAACCAATGGCGATGCCAATGAGTAATTGCTGAATAACCAGTAAAAAGGCGCCAACCCCAACCAGATTATCAATATGCACCGGCTTGATCACCGGCATAATAACCAGTGCCAGAAAAATGGCGAGCAGCGCCCTGACTGTTTGCGGGATGGATTTGGCACTCAGTCCAATCATGGCGGCAAACATGCCGCTTATCCGCATAAAGGGAAGCAGCAAGTCCGCTAAAAACTGGTTGATGGTGCTTAGATCCACATGCATGGGATCAGCCCACCACCTGAGGGATTTGGTCGACCATATGGAAGGTAAAATCCATCAGTTTTTCCACCAACCAATTGCCGCCCCAACTTAACGCCAGCAATGTAACGATCAAACGCGGTAAAAAGCTCATGGTTTGTTCGTTAATGGAGGTTGCGGCCTGAAACACGGCCACGATTAACCCCACAATCATGCTAGGCACAATAACCGCAGAGACCAGCAGAATAACCATAAACATGGATTCCCGCAGAATTTCCACAAACACTTCTGGTGACATAACGCCTCCTAGACCCCCATGCCGAAACTGGTGGCAAGGGTGCCAAAGATTAAATTCCATCCGTCAACCAACACAAACAGCATTAACTTAAACGGCAAAGATACGA
>NZ_JBAHZB010000217.1:0-1552 GCF_036697315.1 Alteromonas sp. 14N.309.X.WAT.G.H12 | reverse complement strand
CACATCCTTAGTTATTGCCCAGTCAATTTTTGAAATGGTTAGACAAATACTCACAGGCTCTCCATAAAATATAACGCTTCAAATATGGGGCGCGTGCTTTTTGCGCGTCCCTGCCATAATTTGTTTGTTAGGTAACGTTTACCCAACGGCCAAACCTAATTATTTGTTGAGAAGCATACTCCATAACCCAAGAGCGATCTGCTGCCACAACAAGCATGTGTTTTTGTTTAAAATAATCTTCTGATTTTTTAAGCAAGGCTTCCCAAGTTGTTTGCTGAAGCTCAGACCAAGCAGAATCAGTTAAAATGACTATAGTGGAACCCGAAACGCCTTTGCTATTTAACCAAGACGTTAACTTTTGAATATGAGTTTCATCTTCAAATGAAGCCACTACCCATTCACTAGTTTCATCAACACCAGAATCCCAAACAACTTCGTGTAAATGAGGTTCAACTAGTTTTCTTATATCTCGACTTCGCAAAGCTTGGTTAAGAAGATTGACCATCCGTAGTTACCTAACTTTTAAATAAGGGGCGCAGGCATGTGGTGCATAATGGCTAAGCCGCCCCGCATGTATGCGTCCCAGCCTGCGCAGCAGGCGACTTAATTTTTTTGTTATATGCAAATGTTACTACGAGCTTGTTTTACCAGAAGGTAAACTTAAGCGACTAATGATTTTATTCAGTTTTTCAGAGCTTACATTGTCGTTGAAATACAACCTATAAAGTCCATTATTATTTGTTGAGCCGTCAATCACACCTTTGGGGATAAGATCAAAGTGTTCAATAAATAAGTCTTCTAGTTCATCTAAATCATTGTAATTTTCTGTCTGAACAAATGGACCAAAGGAATCCCTGCCAGTTTGAACCTTAAAATCGATCATTCGTAACTCAAATCATTCACTTGCATATAACTTTTAAATAAGGGGCGCAGACATGTGGGCTATAATGCGAAGCAGCCCACGTGTATGCGTCCCAGCGAACGCAGTGAGTGACTTAATTTTTTTGTTATGTTTCGGTGCTATGAGCACACTTTGCCTCTTCAAACTCCCACACTCCCGCAGATTCACCTGATTCTAAAATTGAATAAGCGGTAAATATATCGGTTGAAGGTGGCACATCAATACTTAGCAACTTTGATTGAGATCCTTCATAAGTACAACCAATGTGTTCAAGTTTCTGCCAATATTGCCCAAATCTATCGCTTTCTAGAACTCCAGCTTCTAGTAGTAATCTATAAGTTGAATGACCCGAGTTTTTAACAATCTCTACAACCTCTGGAGTTTCGTTACCTCTTGCTTTTACAACATCAAGATAGCTAAAACCATAAGCTGCGAACGGCGAGTTCTGAAGTCTGTAATTATCGTTGCCCAAAGGCTCTGCCCACAAAGTTTCTGTACTGGCATTTTGAATGTTATCGGATGTCAGCGTAATGCTGACTTTTACTAAATTTTCCAAAATATCTTCCGAGAAACATAACGGCCCGCATAACGGGCAAAAATACGTAGGCTACAATAACCAAGCGAAGCGTAGGGAGCCTACGTATTTTTGTC